>VFKO01000337.1 GCA_009885515.1 Rhodobiaceae bacterium
GGCCGGCCTCCTGGTTGTTGGAGACCGGCCCTACGCGTTTACATCAGAGCGTATTAACGAACGCCCAGCGCACGGATGGCTTCCGGCGTATAGCGGCTTTCCTGAAGTTCGTCCGCGAAGTAGTTGACTGGCGGCTCTTCAGCGCGCATCGACAATGCCATATAGCGGCCGGAGAGCAGGTCATAGACCAATTCCAGGGCGCCCGTGCCGCAATGCGGAACGTGGTAAGCATTGACCAACGGAACTTCCTGGAAGCGCCACAACTGGCCACGGCCGTCGTAGTTCTCGGCGTTGTTCACGACCTTGGCATCTTCGTCCATGTACATGATGCGGCGGCCATAAACGTGACGCGAACCAGCCTTGAGCTTGGCTTCAACCGTGTAGACGCGATGCGGTTCGTAACGCACCAGGTCCTGGTCGATGTGCTGTGGCTTTACCAGGGTTGCATATTTCGTATTAAGCAGATCATACGAGTTATAGGCGATGAACTTTACCGTTGGGGCCTTCATCGTCCAGGTGTAGCGATCAAGCGCGCCATTGAAACCGTCGAACGAGTCAGACGTCGACATACCATCGGTATTCGTGCCCGGATTGTCATAAGCAATGTCCGGAGCGCGACGGACGCGGCGGGTGCCGGGGCTGTAGGCCCAAGCCTTACGAGGCTCAACACTGGCATTGATCGATTCGTGAACCAAAATCACGTTACCGGCCAAGCGGGCTGGTGAAATGGTGTTGGCGATGTAGAGCAAGCCGATGTTGTTAAGCGTGTCCGAGCTTTTGATGGCCGGGTTGGCATAACGGAAAATCACTTCGTCTTGCACAACAAGCAGGTTGTACGAACCATTCGACTGAACAGGTGCAACCGAGAACTGACGTGTGGCCTTGTAGCCGCGGTATGAGAACCGCTTGTCCATAATCAATTCCATTGCGTTGTTTGGAATTGGGAATGGCATGCCAACCGTGAAGTTCTTGATGCCGTCACCGTCCGGGGTGAGTTCGGCACTGGTCGCGTTCTTCTTGATTGCATCGTAGGCGTATTGCGGCAAGGCGCAGGTGCGCCGTGACTGGAACACCTTCATTTTGTAGGAGCCAAATTTCTTCAGCATGGCCTTGTGGCCATCTGTCAAATATTGGTCGTACTGCGCGGCGTTGGCGCCGGTGATGGTGAACTTTGCCTGATCA
>VFKO01000247.1 GCA_009885515.1 Rhodobiaceae bacterium
CAGCGAGTTTCTGCTCTGCTACTGCTTGCAACACCGGTCCGCTCATTTCAGCGATGAAGGCCGCTCGACGATTGGCCTGATCGGGCGGCATGGCGTGAAGACCGAGATAAGTCGTCGACACCCGAACCCCCGCTTCAGTCCCCAGACGGCGCGCGACGCGCAGCATGCGCAATTCCGTTTCCAAATCCAGACCGTAACCTGATTTGATCTCGACCGTCGTGACACCTTCGGATCTGAGAGCTTCAAGGCGAGGGCGAGACTGTTCGAACAGTGATTTCTCATCGGCTGCACGGGTTGCACGCACGGTCGACATGATCCCTCCTCCCGCTTTGGAGATTTCTTCGTAAGACTTTCCGTTCAATCGCTGCTCGAACTCGCTCGCTCTGTTGCCGCCAAACACGAGATGGGTATGGCAATCGATCAGACCCGGGGTGATCCACTGGTTGTTGGCGTTCGTGACCCGAGTTGCCAGGCCATCTGGCCTGTCCGGCAGATCGCGCATCGGGCCTGCGAACGCGATGCGCCCACCCTTTTCGCCCAGGGCTGCGTTTTCCACCGCGCCATAGGGACCTGCGCCCGCGCGCATGGTGGCGAGGCGAGCGTTGATCCAGAGGTGGTCCCATTTCATCGCTTATTGCCTTAGTGTGGTGTTTCACTCTACGTGAATCGGGGCTGAGATGAGATTCTATCATGCCAATTGTGCGCTGCTGGCGGAAGGTGTCAAAGCTTCAGTACGTATTGGGATCGACAACGGTCTGATTGCGTCTGTTGAGGCTGGCGCCACATTGAGCGCTGGAGACGAAAAGATTGCGGGCCTCGTCCTGCCGGGCATGGCGAATGTACATAGCCATTCGTTTCAGCGCGCCATGGCAGGGTTGGCTGAATGGGACGCTGGCGGCACCGACAATTTCTGGAGTTGGCGCGAAGCGATGTACCGCTTTGCAGAGCGGCTTGACCCTGATGGCCAGCGCGACATAGCGCGGTTCCTGTTTATCGAGATGCTGAGGGC
>VFKO01000144.1 GCA_009885515.1 Rhodobiaceae bacterium
ATGAAGGCGGGCCTGCCGAAGGCCGAGCCCGAATGGCTCGCGCATTGGGACAAGATCGATCTGTACAAGCGGCTCCGCGAAACCGCGAAGGGCCGCCCGAAATTTATCTTCCATGACGGCCCGCCCTACGCGAATGGCCACATCCATCTCGGCACCGGCCTCAATAAAATCCTGAAAGATTTTGTCATCCGCAGCCAAGGCATGCTGGGCAAGGACACGCCCTACATCCACGGCTGGGACTGCCACGGCCTGCCCATCGAATGGAAGGTCGAAGAGAAATACCGCGCGGCCGGCCAAGACAAAGACAAGGTCCCGCTGATCGAGTTCCGTAAGGAATGCCGCGACTTCGCCAATCACTGGCTGAACATCCAGCGCCAGGAGTTCAAGCGCCTGGGCACGATCGGCGAGTGGGACAACCCCTACGTGACCATGGCGCCGCAAGCCGAAGCCATCATCGTTGGCGAAATCCAGAAGTTCGTCATGAACGGTGCCCTCTATCGCGGCTCGAAACCCGTGATGTGGTCCGTCGTCGAAAAAACCGCGCTCGCTGAGGCCGAAGTCGAGTACCACGAGAAGCTTTCGCCCACGATCTTCGTCAAGTTTCCGTTGCGCGCTGCTGGCCAACTTGAAAAGGCCAGCATCGTCATCTGGACGACAACGCCCTGGACCATCCCCGGCAACCGGGCCATCTGCTATTCGCCAAAAATTGCCTACGGCCTCTATCGAGTGGGCGCCACAGGCGAATTGCTTGTGCTCGCCGACACGCTCGCCGAAACCGTAAAGACCGCGGCCAAGATCGAAGAGTGGGAGCGCGTTTGCGATGTCGATCCAACGGGCCTCGTCTGCGCGCATCCCTTCGCGGGCCAAGGCTACGACTTCCCCGTGCCGCTGTTCGCTGGCGAGCACGTCACCGACGACACCGGCACCGGCTTCGTCCACACCGCGCCCGGCCACGGCGAGGAAGACTTCGAAATCTGGATGCTAAATCCGCAAGCGCATCCCAAAGAAGGCCCGCCGATCCCGTTCACCGTGTCGGAAGACGGTTCGTTCTATCCGCACGTGCCCATCTTCGCAGGCAAGAAAATTCTCACCGCCGACGGCAAGGACGGCGACGCCAACGGCGCCGTCATCGGCGAACTGATCAAGGCGAACGCATTGCTCGCCAAAGGCAAGCTGCGCCACGACTATCCCCATTCCTGGCGCTCGAAAGCGCCGGTCATCTTCCGCAACACGCCGCAATGGTTCATCGCCATGGACCGGCCCATCGCGAACCTTGGGAACAAGACGCTGCGCGAACTCGCGCTCAAGGCCATCGACGAGACGCACTTCGTGCCCGAGCAAGGCCGCAACCGCCTGCGTGCAATGGTCGAAAAACGCCCCGACTGGGTCATCTCGCGCCAGCGCGCCTGGGGCGTGCCGATCCCGATCTTTATGCGTAAGGACGGCGGTGAAATCCTGCGCGATGCCGAAGTCAACAAGCGCGTCATTGATGCCGTCGCCAAAGGCGGCACCGACGTCTGGTTCACGACGGACGTGCAGGTCTTCCTCGGGGACAAATACAAAGCTGCCGACTACACCCGCGTCGACGACATCATCGACGTCTGGTTCGAGTCGGGCTCAACCCACGCCTTCGTCATAGAGCCCGATCCCGCCCAAGGCTGGCCCGCCGACCTTTACCTCGAAGGCTCGGACCAACACCGCGGCTGGTTTCAATCCTCGCTGCTGGAGTCCTGCGGCACACGAGGCCGTGCGCCCTACAAGACCGTGCTCACCCATGGCTTTGTGCTGGATGAGAAGGGCTACAAACAGTCGAAGTCGCTGGGCAACACCGTTGAGCCGCAAAAGGTCGCGGAGCAGAACGGCATCGAGATCATGCGCATCTGGGCGGCGTCGTCCGACTTCACGCAAGACATGCGGCTTGGCAACGAGATCCTGAAGGCCAACGTCGAA
>VFKO01000599.1 GCA_009885515.1 Rhodobiaceae bacterium
CGTATCCAGCCTTTTTGACAGTGGCCTTGTCCCGAACCACTGTAATCAGAAACACTCTCCATTCGACGAAGCAGCCGAACAATCGAACGTCCAGCGTCTTCAGCTCCCATATGCCTTTGTCTCTGCGATCCAGGCGGCGAATGTCCTCATTGTCGTGCAACGGCAGGCCTGCACAGAAATGGTCAAAAGCAATCTTGATCTGCTCAACCGGCAGCAGCTCCTTTCCGCGATCGCGGACGTTCGGCGCCGCCCTCTCGATCCAATCCATAGCCTTGCGCCGTTAGGCGCTGCAGAGCTGCTACCTTGCGCCCTGCTCGATGTAGTCGCGCAGTCTGATGTGGCGGCCATCACGTTGGACGTGGTTGGCAGGCCAGCGCGGACGGCGTTGTGACATCGGCACTATGTGCCGGGGCGGCAAGGGCCCATGTTTGATCCGTCTTCCACTCTCAAGAGAGATTCCATCATGAAACGTATCCTTGCTGCAGGCCTTTTGAGCTGCGTATTCGCGGCCCCTTCTTTTGCTGGCGCCGATCTTGTTGCCGATTTTGATACGGCTACCGGCACCGTCAAAGTCACAAACATCGGTGACAGTTTTGCAAGCATCAGTGTTGTCACCGTTGAGTGCAAGCGGCGCAGCCCGCCGGTCGTTGGTCGCGGTGGCGGGTGTCCGGATCCGGCCCCTGCTGCAGCGGCGCCCTATATGATGCCTGCCTTTCCCAACAAGGTTGCGATTGCCGTCAAGCCTTTGAAGCCTGGCGAAATCTTTACGCATGCGATCGCTTTTTTTCCGGGGCTTGTTTTCCCGTCGGGCAAGTATGCGTTCAAGGTCATTGCTGACGATGGCGGTTCCGTACCGGAGTCCAATGAGGGCAATAATGTTGTGGTTCGCACGAAGGTGGTTCCTTAGCGCGCTGTTACTTTCATTCGGGGTTGTCACTGCGTCCCCCGCAAGCGGCTACTGTATGCACGTAAATACTCGCTCAGTTCCGCGCTTTTGAATACTTTGTCACCCCGTGCGTGGGTCGCAGCATCCTTCATGCTGCGCCGCAGACACGGGGCCTATACGAGGTGCGGGGCCGCCGCTTTTCTCCTGCGTCGAACCCCGGGTGGGTCCCGCATCAGCGCAGCAGCACAAGAGTGCTGCGAGCCGCGCGCGGGATGACACCGCTTTTTGTATTGGAAATGTGTGCATGCGGTAGCGCCACGCGGGGGCAGACACCAGATTTTATGACTTCACCCGCTTGCGGGGGAAGTGCGTCTACCTTGCGCCCTTCTCGACGTAGTCGCGCAGGGCGGCTGCGTCGTTGGGTAGTGTATCGTAGCGCTCGGACGCGGTGAGGATCCAGCGTAGGGGTTCGGGCAGTTCGGGTTTGACGCCGGTGGCGATGTGGACCGCTTCGAGGAATTTTGCCGGGTGGGCGGTGGCCAGTGTCACCACATCTTCGGTTTCGCCCAAGATGCGGGTGGCGGTCAGGCCGACCGCCGTGTGGGGATCGAGCTGCAAGCCGGTCTGGCGATGCACGATTTTCATCGTGGCGACGGTTTCGCTGTCGAGTACGCGGTTGGCTGAGAAGACGTCGCGCAATACCGCGTGGGCTGCCGGGTGCAGGCGCAGCGATCCGGTTTTGGCGAACCCATCCATCAGGGCGCGTACGATAGCGGGGTCGCGGCCGTTGGCTTCGAAAAGCATGCGCTCGAAGTTGCTGGCCACTTGAATGTCCATGGCCGGGGACAGTGTGGCGTGCGTGGGGCCGCGCGCGTATTTGCCTTCGGCAATTGCGGTTGCAAGGCCGTCGTTGACGTTGGTCGCCACGATGAGTTTGCCGATGGGGGCGCCGATTTTCTTGGCAACATAGCCCGCGAAGGCGTTGCCGAAATTGCCGGAGGGGATGGAGAAACTCAGCTTGTCATTCTGTTCCTTCTTCAACGCCAGGCAGGCGGCGACGTAGTAGGCCGACTGAACGGCGATGCGAACCCAATTGATCGAGTTGATGGCGGCAAGGCGGTGTTTGGCGGCAAAGGCCCGGTCGGCGAAAAGCTGTTTGACGAGGGCTTGCGCGTCGTCAAACGTGCCTTCGATGGCGATGTTGCGGACATTGGTGGCCGTCGTTGTGGTCATTTGGCGGCGCTGCACGTCGGAGATGCGGCCCTTGGGATGAAGCACGATCAGGTCGATATTCGATTGGCTGGCCAGGGCGGCGACTGCGGCGGCGCCCGTGTCGCCCGAGGTCGCGGCGATAACGAGGGCGCGCGACTTGCGGCGGGCCAGCGCCTCATTCATCAACGGCGCCAGGATTTGAAGCGCGAAATCCTTGAAGGCCAAAGTCGGCCCGTGAAAGAGTTCGAGCAG
Source organism: Rhodobiaceae bacterium (assembly GCA_009885515.1). GTDB lineage: Bacteria > Pseudomonadota > Alphaproteobacteria > Micropepsales > Micropepsaceae > SZUA-430. Next base: position 2,351 of record VFKO01000599.1, read on the forward strand.
CCAGCGGTGCGGGCCCAGTTCGCGCAAGGGAGCTATGTGTTTGTCACTGAACCTTTCGTGGGCCTCGCGCGTTGCGCGTTCGATGGAGCGGTTCCAGTCGGGCGCACCGGCAAACAGGGCCAGGATCGACCAGGTCAGTTGGGTGATGTCCATGCCCGGCGTGATGCGAATACGCGCCATGTCGATGCGCGGCCAGACGTCAGGCATATAGAGCCCGCCATCCGGGGCCGGGCCCGACAGCAATATTTCCTCAAACGACAAGGCTGCGGATTGACCGCGGGTGCTGATGTATCTCATGGGCGAAACTTAATGCGTCCTTGAATGAAGTGGAAGCGCAAATAGATGACGATGAGCGCCAAAGCCAGACCATACCAGGTGATCGCGTAGCCCAGATGATTGTCGGGGATGGTGGTGGTTGACGCCAGTGGTTCCGGGCCGCCGGGCTTGCGCGAAATGGCTTCGAAAATGAGCGGCGATTTGAGGGTGAGGCCAAGGGCTTTGGCGATGGCTACGCTGTCGCGGGCGTAGACTATGCGGTGCGTCCACTCGGGCTGCGGGGTGAAGGCGGACGGCATGGCCGGGCGTTGCAGGACGCCTTCGATTTCGATTTGTTCGGGCGGTTGGCCTTGAAGGCGGGTTTGCGGATCGCGGTGGGCGCTGGAAACCCAGCCCCGATCGACCAGTATGGTGTCACCGGAAAATAGTGTGAAGGGGGTGATGATTTTGAAACCGGGTTGTGTGGGACCGCGGTCTGTGCGTGCGGCAAAGACATAGGCTTCGCGCGCGTGATCGAACTGGCCCACGGCTATGGCCTTTCGCAAGGCGGCGTAGTCGCCGGTGGGGAGCAGAATCTCGATTGGTGCGGGCGGGGCTGCCTGACGCGCGGCGATCTGGTCGAGAAGCAGATGCTTCTCCGCACGGCGCTGCACTTGCCAGGTGCCGAGGGTCAACAGAATGGCGAGGGCAATCAATGCCGTGACTGTCAATCCCGGGAGAGGGCGAAACATGGCTAGGGACCAGCTATCATTGAAGAGTGAGTGGGGGCGCGAAAATTACTCACGGCGGCCTTCGCCGGACTGGTTGCGGTATTGCAGGGCGAAGAGTGTGGCTTTGAAGGGGGGCAGCAGGGCGAGGCAGCTGGCGATGGTCAGCGGGCCCCAGATGAGCGCGTGAACCCAAAGAGGCGGCGCGAAGTTGAGCTCGACCGCCATGGCACTGGCGACAATGAAGGCGCCCGCGACGAGCACTACAAAGACTGCGGGTCCGTCGCCTGAGTCCGCGAAACCGTAGTCGAGCGCGCAGACTGTGCAGCTCGGCGCGATCTTGAGATAGCCCGCATAGAGTTTACCCAGGCCACAGCGGGGGCAACGGCACAGCAACCCCGACTGCCACAACGGGGCTGCACGCAACTGACCCATAACTCACCTGTGCAGTTCGATGTTGTCCCGGAAGCCGCATTCACGTTCTTGCAGAAAAAAAAGAATTTCACACGAAGCCGCAAAGACGCGAAGAAGAAAAGTAAGAAGTTGAACCACCAAGGACACCAAGGGTGTGGTGCCATTTCTTAGGCGCGAAGCGCATTCGGATTCTTCGTATTGGCGCTTCGCGCCCAAGATGAGGCACCGAACTCTTGGTGTTCTTGGTGGTTCAATTTTTACTTCTTCGCGTCTTTGCGGCTTTGCGTGAATCCTTTTCTATTAATGGCCGCCGGGGAGATGGGCGCCTTCGCCCAGGACGTAGATCGAGACGAAGAGGAACAGCCAGACGACATCGACAAAGTGCCAGTACCAGGCCGCTGCTTCAAAACCGAAATGGCGCTCGGGTGTGAAATGTCCGGCGCGGGCGCGGAAGAAGCAGACGATCAGGAAGATCGTACCGACGATGACGTGGAAGCCGTGAAAGCCTGTCGCCATGAAAAATGTCGCGCCATAGA
>VFKO01000579.1 GCA_009885515.1 Rhodobiaceae bacterium
AGGGCTAACAAAAAAGGATAGCCCTTCTCCCTCTGGGAGAAGGTGGATCGCCGCACCTTCGCGGGCCAAGACGGATGAGGGCTCTTCTTTTTGGGGACGGTATGGCGCAAGATTTACTGAAACTCGCCGAGGCGCATTATCAGGCGGGGCGGATGGCGCAGGCGGAAGCGATGCTGCGCCAGTTGCTGCAACAGCAACCCCAGCATACCGAGGCGCTGCATGCGCTGGGGCTTGTCGCCTTTCGCGCGGGGAAGATCGAGGCAGCGGTGCAGTTGATCGAGCAGGCGCTGATCATCGATCCCAACAATGCGCTGCATCAACGCAACATTGCCGCGATGTACCGCCAGACCGGAAAATTCGACAAGGCGATCGAGCACGGCGAGATCTCGTTGCGCCTCAAGCCCGATCATCCGATGACGTACAACAATCTGGGCGTTGCCTATTTCGATGTTGGCGATTTTGCGTCGTCGTTGAATTGCTACAATCAGGCCGTTCGGCTTAATCCCACCTATTCGGAGGCGCTGAGCAATCGTTCGAACGTCTATCGGCAAATGCGGCGCTTTGACGAGGCCGAAGCCGATTGCCTTCGGGCGCTTGAGATCAACCCGAAAAACTGGGAGGCCTACAACAATCTTGGCGGCGTGATGCGCGAGTTGGAGCGCCCGGCCGAGGCCGAGCAGGCGTTTCGCCAGGCGTTGTCGTTGAAGCCCGATGACCGGGACGCCATGCACAATTTAATCCTGGCGCTCAACGAGCAAAAAAAACTGGACGAGGCCCTGTTGGCGGCCGAGCAGACGCTGCAAGTCTATCCCGAGAGCGCCGAGGCGCTGTGCATGGCAAGTGCCGTATATCTCGACAAAAAGAACACCGATATGGCGATGCGGTTGATCAACCGGTCGCTGGCCATCGACCCCGATCAAGCCCGGTCGCAGAATGTGTTGGGCCGGATTTATTTCGAGACCGGTCGGCCTGAGAGGGCGATCGATGCTTTTGGCTATGCGATCAAGCTCGATCCAGCCTATGGGGATGTCTATAACAATTTGGGAAGCGCCTTGAGGGAACTTGGCCGGTTCGACGAGGCCATGGCTGCGTATGACAAATGTCTTGACCTGATGCCAAGCCATTATGGTGCCTATGCGAATTTGGTGGACGCCAAGACATTCCGGTCGAACGATGATGCGCATGTCGTGGCGATGGAGCGGGAAGCGGCAAACCTTGCGACCAATTCGGAAGAACGGCAGATGTATTTGCGGTTCGCGCTCGGCAAGGCCTATGACGATCTGGGGCGTTATGATGAGGCGTTCGGGCAGTTGGCCTTGGGGTGCGCGATCAAGCGGCGATTGAGCATCTACAATGAAGCGGAAACGCTGAGGCTTTGCGAGCGCATCAAGACTTCGATAACCGGCGAGGTTGTGGAGCGACTGCGCGGCTTTGGTGCGGGGGATGGCCGGCCAATTTTCGTTGTTGGAATGCCGCGGTCGGGCACGACGCTGATCGAGCAGATCATCGCGAGCCACCCTGAAGTGACCGCCGGCGGCGAGTTGCGCGATGTCAATGGTGCTCTGGGAGAATTCCGTGCGTCACGGGCGGGTCAGGCGCCCTACCCCGAACTCATGAGCGATTTGCTGCCCGGCGAACTGGTGCGGTTTGCGCAAAGTTACCTGAAGCGCGTTGAGCGCCATGTGCCCGGGGCCAAGCGCTTTACCGACAAAATGCCGACTAATTTCTTTTTCCTGGGCCTTGTTCACTTGTCGATGCCGAATGTCAAAATCGTGCATGTGGTGCGCGATCCGGCCGACACTTGCTTTTCGTGTTATTCGAAACTGTTCTCCGGCGAGGTCGGTCACACTTACGATTTGGGCGAATTGGGGCGCTATTACTGCGCCTATCATGGGCTGATGGCGCATTGGCGCACGGTGTTGCCTCAGGGTGCGTTTCTGGATGTGCAATATGAAGCGGTCGTGAGCGATATCGAGACGCAGGCCAAGCGCATTTTGGACTATTGCGGGCTTTCATGGGACGCGCGCGTGCTTGAGTTTTATCGTACCCAACGTCCGGTGAAGACGGCGAGCACACAACAAGTGCGCCAACCGATTTTCAGTTCGTCGGTGGCGCGCTGGCGTCATTATGAAAAGCATCTTGGGCCGCTGCTGCATGAGCTCGGCGA
>VFKO01000060.1 GCA_009885515.1 Rhodobiaceae bacterium
GGATTAGGGCCTATGGCGTTCATGGGCGTTTCGGGCGCGATGCTGATCACGTTCGAGAAGGTGGATCACTCGACCCGCGTGACGATGAAATATTCGGTCGGCGGTTTCGACGCTGCGGGCTTCAAAGGCATGGCCAAGGCCGTAGATGGCGTGCTTGATATTGGCTTCAAGCGCTATTCGAATTTCGCTTCGACCGGAAAACCCTAACGATGTGCGGACTTGCCGAACTACACCTGAGGCTCATCGCTGATGCAGCGTAAACTCACCGCGATCCTGTCTGCCGATGTTGTTGGCTATAGCAGCCTCATGGAGCTCGACGAGGCTGGGACCCTGGAGCGCTTGAAGGCCAACCGCGTCACGATATTCGATCCGCAGGTGACGAGCCATGGCGGGCGGCAGTTCAAATTGATGGGGGATGGAGCGCTGGTCGAGTTCGCCAGTGTCATTGCCGCGGTCAATTGCGCGCTGGCAATCCAGGAGGCGAGCGAGAAGACCGAAGCAAAACCCATTCGCTACCGCATCGGCATCAATCTGGGCGAAGTCATCGTCGAGGGCGACGATATATATGGCGAGGGTGTCAACGTCGCAGCTCGCCTACAGTCGCTCGCTCCTGCCGGCGGCGTTGCCTTATCGCGTGTCGTCAGGGATCAGGTCGAAGGCAAGGCCGCGTGTGTGTTCGAGGATATGGGCGAGCATACGGTCAAGAATATCAACCGCCCGGTGCATGTATATTCCGTCCGGGCGGCAGCACGGAATGAACCCGAGGCTCGCAAAGTGGAAGCGCCACACAAACTATCTATTTGCGTTCTGCCGTTCGCGAACATGAGTGCGGATGCCGAGCAGGAATATTTTAGTGACGGCATTTCCGAAGACATCATCACCGATCTCAGCAAGGTCTCGGCGCTGTTTGTGGTCGCGCGCAATACCGCGTTTCAATTCAAGGGCAAGAGCATCGACATTCCTCAAGTGGCGCGCCAGCTAAAGGTTGGCCATGTGCTTGAAGGCAGCGTCCGGAAATCTGGCGGCAGGGTGCGGATCACCGCCCAGTTGATCGACGGTACCACCGGCGGCCATGTCTGGGCTGAGCGCTTTGATCGCGACCTCAACGACATTTTCGCGCTTCAGGATGAGATTTCCGAGGCCATCGTCAAAGCCCTGAAGCTCAAGCTGCTGCCGGAGGAAAAGCAGGCCATCGAAGAGCGCGGCACCGACAATGTCGAAGCCTACAACCTGTTTTTGATGGCGCGTCAGTCCTACGTTACCGGCTTCGAAAACGACAGCCGGGAAGTCGAAGGAATCGTTCGCCTATGCAAGCGTATCACCGAAATCGATCCAACCTACGCGCGCGCTTGGGCTCTGATGGCACTTGGGCAAATGTTGTTGCGTTTCCTGCACGCCGGCAACGCCGGAAACGCAGGCAATGTGGACGACGGATTGAACGCGGCCGAACGTGCGCTGGCTTTAGATGCTACTTTGGCCGAGGCGCACGCGGTTAAGGCCAGAATTTTCTCCGAGACCGGCCGTCAGGACGAGGCCGCGACGGAAATTAAAATCGCCCTTCGCCTGGATCCCGAATCCTACGAGGTCAACAGGTCTGCTGCCTATTTGAGTTTCCGAGACCGGCGGATGGAGGATGCCATCCGCCATTTCGAGAAAGCAATGAGCCTCGTCGGCGCGGACTTCAGCTCGGCTGGGATGTTGATCAGCTGTTACAATGCGGTCGGGAACTCACAGGCTGTTCTCCGGGCGGCGCAAATCACCCTTGAGCGCACTGAAAAAGTTTTAGCGCTTGATCGCAACAATGGAACGGCCATCGGTCACGGCAGCAACGCTCTGGCGGTACTCGGTCAAGCCGAACGCGCGAAAGAGTGGATGAACCGCGCCCTGCTGGTCGATCCGGACAACTATAACATGCGATACAATTTCGCCTGTTCGCTCGCCGCTTATTTGAAAGACTCCTCGGCCGCGCTTGACATGCTGGAACCGGTGTTCGCTCATATGTCGACGGGGCTCCTGATGCATGCAAAAGTCGATCCGGACTTCGATCACATCCGTGACGATCCACGCTTCAAGGCCATGATCGCCGCCGCCGAAGCGCGGCTTGCGGGATCAAGCTGATGCAACGCAAACTCACCGCGATCTTGTCTGCCGACGTCGTGGGCTATAGCGGCCTGATGGAGCGCGACGAGGCGGGGACGCTTGAGCGGCTCAAGGCTAACCGCACGGCGATCTTCGATCCACATGTGGCGAACCATGGCGGGCGGCAGTTCAAGTTGATGGGCGACGGTGCGCTGGTTGAGTTCGCCAGTGTTGTTGCTGCTGTTAATTGCGCCCTGGCGATCCAGGAGGCGACGGAGAGGGCTGACGCCAGGCCCATTCGATACCGCATCGGCATCAATTTGGGCGAGGTCATCGTTGAAGGTGACGACATCTACGGTGAAGGCGTCAACGTAGCGGCGCGGATTCAGGCGCTGGCCCCTGTCGGCGGCGTGGCGCTGTCGCGCGTCGTCAAGGATCAGGTTGACGGCAAGACGGCGTGCGTTTTTGAGGACATGGGCGAACACAGCGTCAAGAACATAGAGCGGCCGGTGCATGTGTTCGCCGTCCGCGCGGTCGAAAGCGGAAGTAAGGAAATTCAGAAAGTGGAAGCGCCTCGCAAACTATCGATCTGTGTTCTGCCCTTCGCCAACATGAGCGACGACCCGCAGCAGGAGTATTTCAGCGACGGCATCAGCGAGGATATTATCACCGACCTCAGCAAGGTCTCCGCGCTCGGCGTGACGGCGCGCAACACGTCGTTCCAGTTCAAGGGCAAAAGCGTGGACGTGCCGCACATCGCGCGGCAGCTGAAAGTCAGTCACATCCTGGAAGGCAGCGTGCGAAAGTCAGGCGGGCGCGTGCGGATCACCGCCCAGCTCATCGACGGCGCATCAGGCGAGCACGTCTGGGCGGAACGATTTGACCGCGACCTGAACGACATCTTTGCTTTGCAGGACGAAATTTCCGAAGCCATCGTCAAGGCGTTGAAGCTCAAGCTGTTGCCGGAAGAAAAAAAGGCGATCGAGACACGCGGTACGGACAACGTCGATGCGTACAACCTCTATCTCATGGCGCGGCAGTACTACGTGACTGGCAATTACGGCGACGCAAGGCGGGAAGAAGCGATCATTCGCCTGTGCAGCCGCGCCACCGAAATCGATCCCGGCTATGCACGCGCCTGGGCGCTGATGGCTCTTTCGCAAAACCAGCAGCGCTATCAGTTTGGCGCAAAGGGAGATGGTGGTCTGGTATCCGCCGAACGAGCGCTGGCTCTCGATTCCAATCTGGCAGAGGCCCATGCCGTAAAGGCGTTGATCTGGTTTGAAGACGGTCGCCGGAACGAGGCGTCCTCGGAACTCGCAGCCGCCCTTCAGTTGGATCCGGAGTCCTACGAGGTCAACAAGGTGGCTGCTAATTTGAGCTACAGACAGCGCCGACTGGAAGACGCCATTCGCTTCTTCGAAAAGGCGACCGCGCTGATGGAAACTGATTTCCATGCGCCTGGCATGTTGAGAAGCTGTTACGCCGCGATGGGAAATGCCGATGACTGCCGCCGAGCCGCGCAAATTTCATTGGCTCGCGCCGAAAAGTCCGTGGCGCAAGATCAAAGCAACGGCGCGGCCATGGCTTTTTGCAGTAACGCTCTCGCAGCGCTTGGGCAGGTCGAGCGCGCCAAGGAATGGATGGCCCGCGCACTTCTCATCGATCCTGGCAACATGAACATGCGTTACAACTTTGCCTGCGCCGCCGTTCGCGATTTTAAGGAGACAGACTCCGCGCTCGAACTGATCGGCCCATTTTTCACAACTGCGACGATCGACTTCCTCAACCACGCGAAGGTCGATCCGTCCCTCGACTCACTTCGCGACGACCCGCGCTTCAAGGCCATGATCGCTGCGGCTGAGGCGCGGCTGGCGGAAGCAGGCTGATGCAACGCAAGTTCACCGCCGTCCTGTCAGGCGCACAAAGGGCCCCATCGCTTGCAGCCCACCTTCGCTAAAGCTTCGGTCGGCGCAGCCACTTCGCCCGCAAGCGGGGGCAGTCAGAAAATCTGGTGTCTTCCTCCGCTTGCGGGGGAAGCGCCTGTGCAGCCCTTGTGGCTCGCAGGGGATGAGGGTTTTGGCGCGTTTCTTGAAGTTCTGTATTTGTTCTTGACATGACTTTGCCCATGAACTATATACAGACGAGCGGGAGTCTGGTGGCTGTCGGCGGGTCAAATCACCAAGGCGCCGCACTTGTCGGGGTTCGTAAAACAAAGAAGGAGACCACTAGATATCGTATGTTCTTCTGTCCAGTATGTCCTTGAAGCACAAGGAGCCACACGCTGTGCGTAAACAAACGCAGCGAATGTTACGGTTAATTCCGCAGTTTCAGGCCAATGTTACGCTGTTACGTCAGCGTGCGAAAAAATTATGCGACGCGAAGAGTTCACAACTCGTCTGCAATGCGTGCTCGCAGCAGCATGAGGCGCAAGGCCCAGAGGCGGAGTGCGGGAATGGGAAATTTTGGTGGCAGGCCGCGCAGGGGTGCTGGGAGTTCGCGGGCAATTCCGGTGACGCGGTTTGCAAGTTCGCGGCCGGCCCAGGTCATAAAGGCGACCCCGTTGCCGTGACAGCCAAAGGCGTAGGAAACTGAGGGGTCGGACTCGAGTTCGCCGATTGCCGGGGTCATTCGCCTGGTGGCGGAAATCAGGCCTCGCCAGCTGTGCGTTGTTTCCGCGCCGGTGAATGCGGGAAACATCCTTGCCATACGCCGGGCGAGATGCGAACTCATTGCCTTGAGCCCTGAAGGCGATCCCGTTGTGTCACCGCGACCTCCATACATCAGGCGGTTGCCGGGCAGCATTCGCAAATAGGCCAGATGGGCGCGTGTGTTAGAGGCGGGGGCTTGGGTTCGCCAGTGCTGCCTGGCGATTTCATCGCCGGTGAGCGGGCGCGTGGTGACGATGTTCGACATGACCGGCAGGCTGCGGCCGTAGAGTTCCGGCACGAGGTCTTCGGGCAGCCAGCCGTTTGCGGCAATGATCACGCGCTTGGCGCGGATGGAGCCTTGGCCGGTGACGAGGCGGTGTGATCCGTTTTCGTGGTGCCAAGACAGGACGCGCGCGTGGGCGTTGATTTTCGCGCCTCGTCTTGTGGCTGCATCGGCGAGACCCAGGCAGTAGGCGAGAGGATGCAGGCCAAAGCCTACTGGTTCGAAGAGTGCTCCGAATTGTTCGGTACTTACGAAGGCTTGGTTTGCAAATTCACGCGCTGAAATGATTTGCGCGCCGACACCCAGTTTCGCCATCAGGTCCGCTTGAGATTGCAACTCCTGCAATCGATTGGATTTGTGCGCGAGGGTCCAAACGCCGTCGCCTTGTTTCTTGAAGTCGATGCGTTCTTCCTGGGCGAGAGACTCAACGAGGTGCACCGCGTCGATGAGGCTGCGGTAAAACGCGAGTGTTTCATCCTGTCCGTATATGGTGTTGAGTTCGGCAGGCCCCAGGAACGAGGCGCCGATGCTGCAGAAACCACCATTGCGGCCCGAGGCGCCCCAGCCGATGCTGCCCGCCTCCAGAACGCGCACATTTATCCCGGCGCGGGCGAGATGATAGGCCGCCGATAGCCCGCAATAACCGCCGCCGATGATGGCGATTTCTGTTGTTTCATCGGTTTCGAGCCGAGGTGTGGTGGGAGCGGGAAGCGTGTTGCGATCTGTCTCCCAGACACTATCGACGGGCTTCGACCAGTCGTAGAGCGCGTCGTGATAGAGACGCACGAATTACCTCTTGCCGGTGAAAGCGGCGTCGTCGGCGTAAGGAAACCAGGATGCGTCTTCGGGCGTGGCGCTGGGATTGATGACAACGAATTTGGTTGAGCGGAATTGTTCGAGGCCCTCCGAACCCAGTTCGCGGCCAACGCCACTGCGTTTGCGGCCACCGAATGGGGCGGCGTCGTTGTCGAGGAGTGGGTTGTTGACCCAGACCATGCCGCAGTCGATTTCATCGACGGCGCGCATCGCCTGTTCGAGGTTCATCGTGTAGATGTTTGCACCTAATCCGTATTCGGACTTATTGGCAAGTTCTATCGCCTCGTCGAAATCTTCAACTTTGACCATCGGTGCGACTGGCCCGAAGCTTTCGCTGTTGACGATGTCCATCCCGGGCTTCACGTTCAGGAGGACCGTTGGTTCAACGAACCAGCCGCGATTGAACTCTGAGGGGCGAGCGCCGCCCGCGATGGGTTGGGCGCCGGCGTCGATGGCGCGTTTGAGGATGGCTTCGTAGCGATCACGGGAGGCGCTGGTTGCCATTGGCCCGAGGTCGACCCTGTCCAGCCCGTTGCCGATGCGCAGCTTCTTGGCCTCGCGCGCGAGTTTGTCGGCGAACTCATCATAGATCTTGTGGTGAATGTAGAGACGTTCTGCTGAAGTGCAGACTTGACCGCAATTGATAAACGACGCGAAGGCGGCACCTCGGACTGCGATATCAATGGGGGCGGAGGGCATGACGATGAACGGGTCGTTGCCGGAGGTTTCCATCAACACGGGTTTGAAGCGTTCGCCGCAAATGCGTCCAATGATTTGTCCGGTGGCAACGGTGCCAGTGAATGCAGCGCAATGCGTGCCGTTGCTTTCAAGAAGACGGGTCGCAGTCTTCGGTCCGCCGGTGAGACACTGCACGAGCCCCTCCGGCAAAGGAGAAAAGGCTTCCATCATCAAGAGCGTCGATAGCGATGTGATCTCGGAAGGCTTGACGATGACGGCGTTGCCTGCACCCAGCGCTGCTGCGGCTTGCCAGGCAAGCAAGAGCAGGGGGTAATTGTAGGGCATGATGAGGACGGCCACGCCCAGCGGCTCTTTGATGGAACAATGCAACTGACCGGCCATTGAAGGCGCATAGATCCGGCCCATTTCGTGCCGGCCGATTTCCGCATAATAGTCGAAGGCGCTGATGGTCCAGCTGATTTCGTCCATCGATTCTTTGTAGGGCTTGCCCATTTCGCGCGTGAGCGCTTCGGCCAGCTTGGGTTGAAGCATTTTTAGATTCTGCGCGACCTCGTGAAGTTTTTGCGCCCGTTCGAGACCGGAGAGTCCGCGCCACCACTGTTTTTGAATGCGGCCTGCGATCTCGATCGAACTGTCAATTTCGTCGGGCGTGGATTCCGCAACAGATCCATAGCGTTGTTCTGTCGCGGGATCGATAACAGCGTAGTCGCCGGGGCCGGCGGCGGCGACGAGTTGACCCGCAATGAACAGTTTGCGATCCACAGTTTGGAAGATCTGGCTCATCGAGACTGGCTTTCCTCAGTTTTCGTTGTAAGCGGCCCGCAGCAGTGCCTTTACGTTTGCATCGAAATCCTTGGCCGTTTCAAGAACGAAAGCGCGCTTGATGCGGTCTGCGCCACCCAGGGCCTTGGTCTCGATAAGCTTGCGGTTCTTTGGATAGCTTCGCAGCGCAATACCCAAGAGCAAACCTTGCTTGCTGGGTTTGGCCGCTCCGTATTGTTTCAATCGATAGAGTGCCACGTAGTTTTTTCGTGGACTCAAGGTGCCTTTGCCCAGCTTGGCAGCGAATCCGGCGACCTTTTCGTACAGAGGGCGCTGACCGGCAAAGGACTTCGAAAATAGCGCGTCGACGAGCTTGTTTGGATATTCTTCACCCAAAGAGCCTTCGCCAAAAGCACGCCACAAAACGAGGCCCGCCCGGGACATGCCCAGACCGTGGGCGTTCTTGAACCACTTCAGGCGCTCCCCGGTCTTTTCGTGTGGACAGGTCTTGGCGATTTTGGCCCACTGCGCGAGGGTTTTCCCGGTCGCCTTCTCGAGGTTCGCCTCAAGGGATGCCATGTATTGCTTGATTTTGTCGGGTTCCTTGTAGGTCTCGGCCATGGTGCTACTTATAGATTCCTTGGGGTTTGCTTGACACTCGGGGATGTGTTCAGTACACCCACCGCTCTTCGGCGGCCAGACTGTACCAAGCCGCTCGTTTGCCCTTTGCGGGGGCGTAGCTCAGTTGGTTAGAGCGCCGGCCTGTCACGCCGGAGGTCGCGGGTTCGAGCCCCGTCGCTCCCGCCAGCCTTCGCTCGCGAAGCTAGCGAAGGCTGCCACGACGAAGCCCACTTGGGCGAAGGCGGGCGACGCTTCCGCGAGCTACGGCTCGGTAAGCCAGCCATTGTATGTCATACTGGCCCAACAAACAGCCAAGCAAGCACGAGATTTCATTGCGATACGCGTACATACTTGAGAGCATTACGTTCCCGGGTCGATTTTACACGGGTGTGACAGAGGACCTTCGCGCCAGATTGAAGCGACACAACTCTGGCGAGGTCACTCACACATCCAGGTTTTGCCTTGGCGGCTGAAGACTTATGCGGCGTTTAGTGATGAGAGCAAAGCAATTGCCTTCGAAAAATACCTCAAGAGCCCCTCTGGCCGCGCCTTTGCCAAAAAGCGCCTTTAAACCTGCACTCATCATCTTCATGCCTTAGTGCGAGACGCGCAGGCGAGGCTCCAAGTCCCGACTCAACACTTCCCCCCCGAACTGTCGCACTTTGCACACGCCAAAGTGCTTGCTTTGCGGTGCACAATCTTTAGTTTCCGGGCGGAAATGGAATGATTTGTGCGACTCTCCGGCGAGCGACGGGCTCGCAAGCTACCACTCGAAGGGGGCTGAACCTTGATGCGCGGTTGACCGGCGCGGATTGGTCTGAGCTTGAACCAGATGAACGATATTCTTTCTGACTATCTGCCAATTATCCTGTTTCTTGGGCTGTCTGGCGTGCTGGCGCTGGTGCTGATGGTGCTACCTCTGCTGATCGCACCTTCCATGCCTGACCCGGAAAAATTGTCAGCCTATGAATGCGGGTTCAACGCCTTCGACGATGCACGCATGAAGTTCGACGTGCGATTTTATCTTGTCGCGATCCTGTTCATTATCTTCGATCTGGAAGTGACGTTCCTGTTCCCGTGGGCGATCACGTTGGGCGACATCGGAGTCTTTGGTTTTTGGTCGATGATGTCGTTTCTGGGAATTCTGACGGTCGGTTTCATCTACGAATGGAAGAAGGGGGCGCTTGAATGGGAGTGACCCAGCCACCGGCCTATGGGGCAGCGCGCGCAAGTGTTGAAGGAGCGGCGCCTGTTGATCCCAAGGATCCGTTCTTTCTGAACGCGCGGGAAGCGCTGGATGAAAAAGGATTCCTGGTGGCGCGTGCCGATGACCTGATAACCTGGGCGCGCACGGGTTCGCTGATGTGGATGACATTCGGCTTGGCGTGCTGCGCGGTTGAAATGATGCAGGCCAACATGCCGCGCTACGATCTGGAGCGCTTTGGCTTTGCACCACGCGCGTCGCCACGCCAGTCCGACGTGATGATCGTTGCGGGCACATTGACCAACAAAATGGCCCCTGCATTGCGCAAAGTCTATGACCAAATGCCAGAGCCGCGCTATGTGATCTCGATGGGGTCGTGCGCGAATGGCGGCGGGTATTATCACTATTCGTACGCCGTCGTGCGTGGTTGCGACCGGATCGTACCGGTCGACATTTATGTCCCCGGTTGTCCGCCGACCGCTGAAGCACTGGTGTACGGCGTGATGTTGCTGCAGAAAAAAATCCGCCGCACCGGCAACATTATCCGCTGAGGACCCGTATGAAACACGACCTCAATGCTCTCAGGGAACATATCCTCGACAAACGCAGTGGTTTTGGACTCACGGCTCAAATGTCTTTTGGTGATCTGACTGTTATTGCAGTACCTGATACGTTGATCGGGTTGCTGCTGTTTCTGAGGGATGATCCGGCCTGCAAGTTCTCGACACTCATAGACATTTGTGGCGTTGATTTTCCTGAGCGGGCGAGACGTTTCGATGTTGTCTACCACCTGCTTAGCATGCACCGGAATCAACGAATTCGCATCAAAGTCGAAACGGATGAACAGGTCGCGGTACCTTCTACAATTGGCGTATGGCCGGCGGCCAATTGGTTTGAGCGTGAAGCGTTCGACATGTATGGCATTCAGTTTTCAGCGCATCCCGACCTCAGGCGCATTCTGACGGATTATGGATTTTCCGGTTATCCTTTGCGCAAGGACTTTCCGCTCACTGGCTTCGTCGAAGCCAGATACGACGACGCGCAAAAGCGCGTGGTGTATGAGCCTGTGAAGCTGGTTCAAGATTTTCGCAAGTTTGACTTTATGTCGCCGTGGGAAGGGGCCAAATATGTTCTTCCTGGCGATGAAAAGGGGTCCAAGCCATGACTGCTGCCCCCGAACCCAAGACCCGGAACATGACGTTGAATTTCGGGCCGCAACATCCGGCTGCGCATGGCGTTTTGCGCTTGGTGCTTGAGCTTGACGGTGAAGTGGTTGAGCGGGTTGATCCACATATTGGCTTGTTGCATCGTGGCACCGAAAAGCTGATCGAGCACAAGACGTATCTGCAGGCGTTGCCGTATTTCGACCGGCTCGACTACGTCGCGCCGATGAATCAAGAGCACGCCTTCGCGCTGGCGGTCGAACGGCTTTGCGCCATCTCCATTCCGCCGCGCGCATCATATATTCGGGTGCTGTATAGTGAAATCGGCCGCATTCTCAATCACATCATGAACACCACCATGCAGGCGTTGGATGTTGGTGCTCTGACGCCGCCTTTATGGGGGTTTGAAGAACGAGAAAAATTGATGGTATTCTATGAGCGCGCCAGCGGTTCGCGGATGCATGCGGCCTATGTGCGGCCGGGTGGCGTGCATCAGGACTTGCCGCAAGCGTTGCTCGACGACA
>VFKO01000584.1 GCA_009885515.1 Rhodobiaceae bacterium
CGCTCCAGCCGCCGCGTCACAAGCATGCCGAGCGACTGATGGCACAGTCGCCCATCGAACGGATAGCAAACCAGATAGTTGCGCGCGGATCGCGGAAACGTCTCGACCAGCATCTGGTTCGCCTTCGGCAGCAGCGATTTCAGTCGCTGCATCCCGAGCCACTCTTTCACCTGATCCGGCAAAAGCGTCCAGCGCTTCGGGTCGGCGATCATCTCGCGCACGCGCTCGGCCAAGAACGTCGACAGCGGAAACTTGCCGCCCTCAAATGACGGAATTTTCGGGTTGCCTGGTCCGCCAGGCGTCACAATCGCCTCGGTCTCGACAATGCCTTGAAAACGCAACACCTGTCCCGCGAACAAAAAAGTGTCCCCCGAAGTCAGTTGCTGCACAAACCACTCCTCGATCTGTCCCAGGATACGACCCGCATAGGTGACACGCGGCCCGCGATAGTTGCGCACGACGCGCACCTTCAACATCGGCGCCTCGACGATCGTGCCGCAGTTCAGGCGATAACGTTGCGCCACCTGCGGGCTCGATACCCGCCAAAGTCCTTCGACCGTCTTGCGCAACTTCGCGTAACGCTCATAGGCGCGCAGCGCATAGCCGCCCGTCGCCACATAATCGACGGCGCGGTCGAAATCCGCGCGCGTGAGGTTCGCGTAAGGCGCCGCCGAAACAACCTCCGCGAAAAGCGCATCGGCATCGAACGGCGCTGCCACCGCCATGCCCAGAACGTGCTGCGCCAGCACGTCGAGCGCGCCCACGCGCGGGGCCTCGCCGTCGAGCTCGCCGTGCATCAGCGCCTCCCGGGCCGCCTCGCATTCCAGCACTTCGAAGCGGTTCGCCGGCACCAGCAGCGCTCGGCTAGGCTCGTTCATCCGGTGGTTTGATCGCCCAATGCGCTGAGCAATTCGGGAGGCACCTTTCGGCGCACCGACATTGATGACCAGATCGACGGCCCCCCAGTCAATCCCGAGATCCAGTGTCGAGGTACACACCACCGCACGCAAGGCGCCCTTCGTCATCGCCGCTTCGACCTTGCGCCGTTGTTCGGGGGCCAGCGACCCGTGATGCAACGCGATCGGCAGGTTCTCCGCATTGATCGCCCACAACTCTTGGAACAACAATTCCGCCTGCATGCGCGTATTGACGAAAACAAGTGCCGTCTTCGCCGTTCTGATTGCAGCCAGAATGTCGCCGAACGCATGGCGCGCCAAATGCCCCGACCACGGCACATGCGCCTCCGACGCCAGAATCGAAAGATCCGGCAGGGCACCGGGCGCCCCACGCACGACCCGCGCCTGCGATGACAGATAGCGCGCCAACTCCTCAGGCTCCTTCACCGTCGCCGACAATCCTACGCGCCGGTGCCCCGGCGCGAGCACCGACAGCCGCGCCAAACCCAACGCCAGCAAGTCCCCGCGCTTCGACGCAGCAAGCGCATGCAACTCGTCCAGTACCACACACCGCAGATCGCCGAAAAGTTTCGGCGCCTCCGCCGATGCCAGCAGCAGCGCGATCTGTTCCGGCGTCGTCAGCAAGATATCCGGCGGCGCATGCTTTTGCCTCTGCCGCCGGTGCGCCGAGGTGTCCCCAGTACGCGTTTCCATCCGGATCTTGAGGCCCATCTCCTTGACCGGCATCTCGAGATTACGCGCTATGTCGACGGCCAGCGCCTTCAACGGAGAGACATAAAGTGTGTGAATCCCACGCGGACGGCTTGCGGCGCGCGCCTTCAGGCGTTCAATGATGGGATTCTCACTTCCCCCCTCTACTCTTCGCACAGCGATGGTAGGGGGGGGAAGTGAAAGCTCGATCAAACTCGGCAAAAACCCCGCCAGCGTTTTGCCGCCACCGGTCGGCGCCGTCAGCAGCACACTCTCCCCCACCCGCGCCGCCGCAATCAGCTCAAGCTGAAACGGCCGCGGGCGCCACCCTCGCGCCGCAAACCACGCCGAGAACGCAGGCGGCAATGTCGCCGCCTCTTCGATCCCGCTTTTGGCCGTTCTCAAAGTCATCTGCACATTTAGAGCATATCTCGGCGACTTGGAGTCGGGCGTCGATTCCTGTTTCTCCAGACGCGAAAACAAAAGAGTCCGTCATGGCCGGACTCTTGACCCAGCCACCCAGCCGGCTCGTGTCTGCGAGACGAAAGACTTTGGCCCGTCCAACGCACATGCCGCTCCGTTGCGTAGACACGCAACGACTGGGTGGCAGGGTCAAGCCCTGCCATGACGACGTGGGGGCGGTGGAGTCAAAGGTTCTGTCGCTTGATTTGACTATTCCAATCGAGTGAAACGCGCTCTATCTGTCGCCGCACCCATGCCGATAGGTACACTATCCTGCCAACAAGGAAGAACCTGATGCTCCAGTTCATCACCTCGCCCGCCGCCAAGGCGACAAATCTCCCGTTCAGCCAGGCGGTCCGTGTTGGGGATACACTGTACCTCTCAGGCGCGCTGGGGAACGTACCCGGCAAACTGGAACTCGTGCCGGGCGGCATGGAGGCCGAAGCGCGCCAGACAATGGAAAATGTCCGCACGGTTTTGAGCGACAACAACCTGACCTTCGACAACGTCGTCAAATGCACCATCATGATGGCCGACATGAAGAAATGGGCCGACTTCAACAAAGTCTACGTCACCTATTTCAAGCCGGACCGCCTGCCCGCGCGTTCCGCCTTCGGTGCCAACGGCCTCGCACTCGGCGCCCAGGTCGAAGTCGAATGCATGGCCTTTATGGGCAAGAGCTAGACCCGGCATCACCTATGCGCGCGGTGGATATCCTGACCCTCACCAAATCCGGCCTCTATTGCGCGGCGGGTGACTTTTACGTCGACCCAGTTCAAAAAGTTCCACGCGCCGTTATAACCCACGGCCATTCCGATCACGCTCGCGCAGGCCACGACGCCGTATTGGCCACCGCACCGACACTCGATGTAATGGA
>VFKO01000462.1 GCA_009885515.1 Rhodobiaceae bacterium
CGCTTCACTACCAGTTCAACTCAGGCATCCTGGAGAAGAAGCTGTTCGACGCTGAACTTGGAACTCTCAGATGGGTGGTTACCAACCCCGGATTTTTACCCTGGTGGCGCGCCAACCCGAGTTCTCTCAGCGCGGAGTATCGCGCCTTTATCGACGGCCTCATTCGTGACGCGGAGACCAGGAAATGACCCTTGAAGCAATCTACTTCATCAGTCAGACGATCGCGTCTGTCGCCGTGATCGCCTCTCTCGTCTATCTCGCGCTCCAGACGCGGCAGGCGGCACAAAGCTCCTGGGCGGCCATGCACGAAAGCCGCGCCGCTACGGTGCTGCATCACATCGACACAACGACCGACTGTGAGTTTCATCCCATCTGGGCCAAAGGGAACGCTGCGGCGGCGGACATGTCGGATGCCGAAATCGGGAAGATATGCGACGCAAGTCAGCGGCCTGATCGTGGTCTGGGAAGAGCGCTTTCGACAAAAGCAGGAAGGCATGTTGAGTGAGAGCCGGTGGGCTTCGTCGGAACAAACGATCAGTAACATGACAGGGTCACCAGGCTTTCGGGCACCGCTTGAAATTCAGGTTGACGCGGCAAAGTAGTTCTGCATATGTTCCATGATTTTTGCATCCCTCTAAAAAATTGGAGATGCTCAGCTGCGACTTGAAGTTTGAATAGACCCTGCAACCCGGCCCCGGCAGGCGGGGAACGGGTGAGGTGCGTGCAAAATCTGACCGGGTGCGCTCCCCCAGCCGCGCCCCTGGCTTGAAACGACTGCATGCATACATGTTGATTTTTCAGGTGGTTTTTTAACGCTTAACAGATTGAAATATAACGATCTTTTCTCCTTGCATGCACGTATGCATGCGTTGGTATATACACAGACCATCCGTCGATTTTGCGCCAGTCAAATAGTAAACAGCCTGACGGCATTGGTGATGGCCTCACAGTCAGGGTCGCACCTGAGTCAGCCTTGTGAAGCCTTCGCGGCTGTGTGGTGAATCTGCTGCGATGCGCTGCTCCAATTCGGCAAACCGTGCTCTGGTACCCAACATCAGAATTAAGTGACACGGGAACTCAGAAAAAAAATAATTTCAGACGAAGCCGCACTCGCGAAGTTCGGCAAGGATCGCTTTGCTCACACCAAGGCCGACCCGGATTTCGATTCGGTCCGTGATCACCCGCGGTTCAAGGCGATGATGGCCGCGGCTGAAGCGCGGTTGGCAACGGAGCGGGAGTCGTCCGGCATCGCTGTCAACCCACTGTGACCGCATCACCAACAGCGACGGCGCCCTCTTTCGTAACCGTTGCGTAGATCGACAGGTTCTGCGCGGTTTCGCGCACGAGGGCGCGCATGATGGCCGAGTCGCGTGGCAGCGACGCATCATGTCCCTCCTGCGCGCGGGTGGTCATGATGCAGCGCGGGCAGCGCATGATGGCGGCAATGCGGGCGTCCCCCAAGCCGACTTCGCGCCCGACCCAGTCGAATTCGACGGGTGCGGCGGGCGCGTTGTCGTCGGCGACCAGAAAATTGGGCCGGAAGCGCCGCACGTCGATGAGAGAGTCCGGTAACAGGTTTTTCATATAG
>VFKO01000067.1 GCA_009885515.1 Rhodobiaceae bacterium
GCTTCGCCGCTCCCGATCGACGAATACTGTACGCACTAACCTCGACAATGTTCCAAAATACGGCCACGTCGCCACTTCAGATTTTGCGACAAAGCAAACGGGTATAACCGCCGCAAGTACGGGCATGTCCAGATAAGACGTGTGATTGCAAGCCAATAGCACTCCGCGCTCACGGCACGGCCGGCCATAAGTCTCGACACGAATTCCGATCAACCTGCAAAGCCCCCGCGCAAATTGCACCGGCAGAGTGTTGGCCAACTGCAATTTGAACCGGAGCGCCAACCATTGCACAGGCACAAAAGCCGCCGTCAGCACTATAAACCCGATCGCAACTCCAACACCCCTTAGCCTTTGCATGAACAATGCGTCCTACTTCTTTGAAGTCGTCTTGGCGTCTGCACTCGAAATGTCCAACGCCACACCGTAGAGCTCCAACCGGTGATCAATGAGTTTGTAGCCCAATTTCTCGGCAACAAGCCGTTGCAGTTCCTCAATTTGATCATTGTGGAATTCGATGACCTTACCCGTCTGCAAATCAATGAGGTGATCATGATGCTCATCCGGCATTTCCTCATAGCGCGAACGGCCGTCACGGAAATCATGGCGCTCCAATATTCCCGATTCCTCCAGCAGCCTCACAGTACGATACACCGTCGCAATACTGATATGCGGGTCAATGGAAGACGCCCGCCTGTGCAGTTCCTCTGCATCAGGATGATCTTGTGATTCCGACAAAACGCGAGCGATGACGCGGCGCTGTCCGGTCATGCGCAGGCCTTTTTCAACGCACAGCTTTTCAATCCTGTCCATCACTCACCCAAGGCCATCATGGGCCCTTGTAGTCCATTCCAGTGTTTGGCGGAAGCAGGACATTACTGAGCATTTTCTTCATAACCAATGCATCGGAAGCCTCGAGGCCATTCTGATAGTAGGCCGCGCGCCGCCCCACGGTCAAAAACCCAAACCGCTGGTATAGGGGCACTGCTGAAACATTGCCTTCGCTGACCTCGAGAAACATCTTCACAATTCCACTTACCCGCAAAAACTGTTCTGCCGTGTCTAGCAACGCTCGCCCAAGCCCCGCCCTCCGCGCGCCCAGTTGAACACAAAAGGTCAAGACTTCGGCTTCGTCGGCAACAGCTCGAATCAGAATAAACCCTTCCGCATCCACAGCGGCGCCACGCGCCCCCAGAAACACAGCAACACCATCTCGTTCAAGCAGGGATGCAAAGGCTGGCTCCGGCCACCAATCCGAGAACGCCGCAGCATGAAGGCGCGCAAGGTCTCCGCTGTCTCCTTTGCTGCCATGCCAAATTCGAAACGCCTCACTCATACCGGCAATCGCGCATCCGGCGCGCGCAGATAGGCTGGGGTTGGAGGGAAAAGATGAGGGGCCAATGTTCCCGCACGAACAGCCATAAGCGTTGCATCAATGCGCCCTGCGTCAACCACTGTCTCGGCACAGGTCAAGCCATGCAACAAAACCGCACCAGAACCGGTCAAGATGCAAGGCTCCAGCAACACCCGTTCCAGGGCCTGTTTGGCGTCATCGA
>VFKO01000478.1 GCA_009885515.1 Rhodobiaceae bacterium
CTGAAGGCAGCGCCGGCGCCGGAAAATCCGCCAACGCGAACGAGGTTCCAACGCCAACGGTTCGCGTACGAACAATCATGGCCGAAACCCGCCGCCAGGACCTGGTGGTCCGTGGACAGTCCGAAGCTTTGCGCAAGGTATTGGTGCGCGCTGAAACCGCTGGAAAAGTTTCCGCTGTAAAGGCAGACAGGGGCAAGGCCGTCAAAGCAGGTGATATAATCTGCGAATTGAAAGTTGACGAGCGTTTGGCGATGCTCAAGCAGGCACGCGCCGTCATGAAACAACGCCAGCTCGAATACGACGCGTCAAAGCAACTGAAGGAAAAAGGCTTTCGCTCCGACACCGCTGTCGCGGGCGACCAGGCCGAATTCGAAGCCGCCAATGCACAAGTCGAACGCATGGAAAAGGAATTGGAGAACACAAAGCTCAAAGCGCCTTTCGACGGAGTTGTCGACGCGCGCATGGTCGATGTGGGTGACTATTTGGCGCCCGGCCAACCATGCGCATTGGTCATCGACCAGGACCCCTTCCTTGTTGTCGGCCAGGCGTCGGAGAAAGACGTGGGTGCCATTCACACCGGTGATGCGGGATGGGCCAAGCTGGTGACCGGCGAACGCGTCGATGGAAAAGTCCGCTTCATTTCCAAAAGCGCCGATCTCGCCACCCGCACCTTTCGCGTAGAACTCGAAGTTTCCAACAAAGACGGCGCAATCCGCGATGGTGTAACCGCCGAGATGCACATC
This sequence comes from Rhodobiaceae bacterium, assembly GCA_009885515.1. Lineage (GTDB taxonomy): Bacteria > Pseudomonadota > Alphaproteobacteria > Micropepsales > Micropepsaceae > SZUA-430. The sequence goes on from VFKO01000478.1 coordinate 744, forward strand.
ACGGGCGAGCAAGTTGAAGCGCATCGCATTTCACCTGCAATTCTCACGCTCGACGAAAAGAACGCAATTGGCGTGCGCATTGTCGATGCGGGCAATCGCGTCCGGTTGATGCCGGTCACAATTGTGGCGGAAGCCGCAGATGGAGTCTGGATTTCCGGCCTGCCAAAATCGGTTATGATCATCACGGTCGGTCAGGAATACGTAACGATCGGCCAGGAAGTTAAGTTCACTGAGGACAAGGTCGCGCAACCATGATCGGTCTCGTCGAATGGACGCTCCAGCGCGCACGCCTGACGCTTTGCGTTTTGGCGGCGGTTCTCATTATGGGAACGCTTGCATTTTTCAATATTCCCAAGGAAGCCGACCCCGACATCCAATTTCCGTTTTTCACCGTCGTCGTTGTCCATCCCGGCATTTCCCCCGAAGACGCCGAGCGTCTCATCGTTCGACCGCTTGAAACCCAGCTCAAGACGATCGAAGGCCTCAAGCAAATGACGTCAGCGGCCTCGCAAGGCTACGCTGCGGTCAATCTGGAATTCGACATAAACTTTGACAAGGAACTCGCACACCAGCGCATCCAGGAAAAGGTCGATACCGCCCGCCCGCAATTCCCCCAAGACGCCGATGAGCCCCAGATCAACGAGTTCAACATTGCATTGAATCCCGTGATCTCGATCGTCTTGTCGGGAAACGTGCCAGAACGCACGCTGCTGCAAACCGCCAAACGCATGAAGCGCGAACTGGAATCCGTTCCAGGCGTCCTGACGGCTGAACTCTCAGGCCAACGCGACGAAGTCCTGGAGGTCGTCATCGATCCATCGCGCCTGCAGAGCTATGGCGTCACCGGCAGCGATCTTTTTCGGGTCGTCACGGCAAATAATCAGCTCATTCCAGCAGGCAATGTCGACACAGGCCGCGGACGGTTCGCAGTGAAAGTTCCGGGCCTGGTGGAATCTCCGGAAGACGTACTGCGCTTGCCCGTCAAGGTTAGCGGCAACAGTGTTGTAACGTTGCGCGATATTGCCGACGTCCAACGCACGTTTCTCGATGCGAACACCTACCTTCGCTACAACGGTCAACCGGCTATCGCCATCGAAGTCACCAAACGCATCGGTGAAAACATCGTCGATACCATTGGCAAGGTGAAGGCGGTAGTTGCGGCCTCCAAATCGTCGATCCCGCAAGCCATAAAGATCGACTATTCCTTCGACCAGTCATATTGGATCGATTCCCAACTCACACATCTTACCAACGCCATCTTGCTTGCAATCGCACTTGTCATGGTGGTTGTGGTTGCGGCATTGGGACTACGCTCCGGCTTGATCGTTGGCTTCTCAATTCCGGCATCGTTCCTGATCGGATTCCTGTGCCTGTCGTTCGGCGGCTACACGCTGAACATGATGATCATGATGGGTATGCTGATCACCGTCGGACTGCTTGTCGATAACGGCATCATAGTCGTCGAGTTCGCGGATCGCAAAATGACGGAGGGCTATTCCAAGCGCGATGCGTTTGCCCAGGCAGCCCGGCGCATGTTCTGGCCTGTCGTTTCTTCAACAGCCGTGACACTCGCCGCCTTCGCACCAATGCTGTTTTGGCCCGGCGTGCCGGGAAAGTTTATGAGTTACCTTCCGCTGACCATGATCTTTATCATGACGGCATCCATGGTGGTGGCGCTGATTTTCTTGCCCGCCATCGGTGCGCTAGTCGGCAAAGCGGAAGAACCACACCCCGACACCGCTCGCGCCATCCGCCTTTCGGAGAGCGGCAATCTTTACGACATCCCTGGTTGGGTCGGCCGTTACATTCGCATCGTCACCGTTGCAGTCCAACGCCCTTTCATGGTTTTGGGCATCGTTGCCTTCGCCTTGATCGCAATCCTGACCGCGCTGTTCAACTTCAACAAAGGCGTCGAGTTTTTCGTGGAAACCGATTCCAATGAGGCGACAGTATTCGTCCGCGCTCGGGGAAATCTTTCCGCAGCCGAAAAGCGTGATCTGGTGATCGAAGCCGAACGCCGCATTCTGGGCACACCCGGAATCCGGGCAATTTACATGGTCTCCGGAAGCGGCGGCGGAAACTTCGGTCCCAACCAGGCGCCGGTCGATACGATCGGCCGCGTCGCCATGGAACTCCTGCCTTATGAAGAACGCGGGCCATCAAAGCCCATTTGGCTGGACGTCAGAAAGCGCTTGGAAAACATGCCCGGCATGTACGTTGAGCTCTTTGAAAATCAGGGCGGGCCACCAACGGGTAAGGCCATCCAGATTGAAATTGGTTCCGAGAATTATGTGCTGCTCGATCAAATCACCAGCAAAATTCGCAATCACCTGGAATCTGTAAAAGGATTGCGCGACATCGAGGATTCACAATCACTGCCAGGTATCGAATGGGCTCTGACGATCAATCGCGAAGAAGCGGGCCGCTTTGGTGCAGACGTCGGCACCGTCGGGGCGGCCGTCCAGCTCGTCACCAACGGCATCAAAGTCGGAGAGTATCGGCCCGACGATTCAGAGGACGAAGTTGACATCCGCGTACGCTACCCAGCAGAGAACCGTGGTATCAGCGCCCTGGACGACCTTCGCATCAACACGCGCGGTGGCAGTGTCCCTATCACCAATTTTGTAACTCGCAAGGGTCAGCAACAGGTCAACCGCCTTCAACGCGTCGACAGCTTGCGCGTGTGGACCATTCGTGCAGGCGTGAACATCGAGGCCGGATTCAACATATCCGAGCGCATTGGCACAATTCGAAATTGGATCACGTCGCAGGGACTGGACAAGCAAGTGCGCATCAAGTTTCGTGGCGCCGACGAACAGCAAAACGAATCCGGACTGTTTCTGCTGCTCGCATTTGCCGTAGCACTTCTGGTCATCGGTATAATCTTGCTGATCCAGTTCAACAACTTCTGGCACGTCTTCGTCATTCTCTCGGCCGTCATCCTCTCGGCCTTTGGCGCGTTGCTGGGCATGCTGATTGAGGGTCAAGCCTTCTCGATCATCATGACCGGAACAGGCATTGTGGCGCTGACCGGCGTCATGGTGAACCACAACATCGTGCTGGTCGACACATTCCACCACTTGCTCGATGCAGGCTTCAAACCCATGGACGCCATCATCCGCACCGGCATTCAGCGCATGCGCCCTGTGCTGCTCACCACATGGACCGCCATCTTTGGGCTGTTGCCGTTGATGTACAAGTTTGACGTCAACTTTTTTGACCGCACCATTCAGTTTGGTGGCCCCAGCGCCGATTGGTGGGTGCCGTTGGCCACAGCAATCGTCTATGGTCTGGGATTCTCGACATTCCTGACCCTATTCGTCACACCGGCATTGCTGGCCATAGAGCAGAAATACTTCGCCAAAGACCGCAAACACTGGGGCGAAATGGGAATTTTCGAAATAGAACCCAGTCCCGCACCTGCAGAATGAGGCGCCAGCCCGTCATGACCCGGAAACGGAATTTCAATCGCCGCCTTTTCTTGTTAGCCGCCGCAACCGCCGTCATCGTTTTGCCTGCAAAAGCCGCGAAGGCACCTCTTGCCATCAAGGTCTACAAGAGCCCAACTTGCGGCTGCTGCACCGAATGGGTTGATCGCCTGCGCGAAGCCGGTTTCACGGCGACTGTAGATGACGACAGCGATCTCGACGCAATCAAGCGCAAATTCGGGGTTCCAGACGATCTCGCGTCATGCCACACTGGCTTCATCAACGGCTTTGCGATCGAAGGCCACGTTCCACCAAGCGACATCAAGACTTTTATTCTAAAAAAGAGCTCCGCCTTGGGGTTGGCTGTCCCCGGAATGCCGGCGAATTCCCCCGGCATGGAGGCGCCCCACATGGCGAACGAGCCCTACACCGTTTGGGAATTTTTCAAAAACGGCAAGCGTAATGGGTTCGCCCAACATTGATGCGCAAAACCGGGTTGAAGCCGTTCGTGTGCCGACGGACACGCGCGGGAAATTAGCCCTCGCCAATTTGATCTGGATCAGTGCACCGGCTCTCGCTCCGAGCATAGTGCAATTGCGACCAAATTGCATCTTGACCATCAAATGCGAATGAGTATCAATAGCATAAATGATAGGAGACGGCCATGAAATCAGCTATTGCCTCAATACTGACTGCGTCTGCACTGCTTTTTGCAGGCACCCTTCAAGCAAACGACACCCCAACATTCGAGATCATCATCAAGGACCACAAATTCGCGCCCGCGACGCTCGAAATTCCAGCCAATAAAAAGGTCAAGTTGATCGTCAAGAACCAGGACCCAACGCCGGAAGAGTTCGAGTCCTACGAGCTCAATCGCGAAAAAGTCATCCCCGGCAATTCCCAGGCGATCATCTTCGTTGGCCCACTTGAGCCCGGCACCTATCCGTTCTTCGGCGAATTCAACCAGAAGACGGCGCAAGGCAAAATAATCGCCAAGTAATCCGCCTCCCAGGTCAGGACCAATTCCATGTTTGCCTCCGCCATCATCGTCTTCCGTGAAGTCCTGGAAGCAGCCCTCATTTTATCCATCGTCGCCGCCGCCACCACCTTGGTCGCCGGCCGCAATCGTTGGCTGATGATCGGTGTAGGTAGTGGGTTGCTAGGCGCCATAATCGTTGCCGCCTTCGCAGCCCAAATCGCCGAAGCCATGGAAGGTGTCGGCCAGGAAGTCTTTAACGCCTCCGTCTTGTTCCTCGCGGTCGCCATGCTGGGCTGGCACAATATTTGGATGCAGCGACACGGACGCGAACTTGGCGCCCAGATGAGCAGAGTGGGCGCAGCAGTCGCGGAAGGCTCACGCCCCCTTTATGCCGTCGCCATTGCGGTGGGCCTGGCCGTACTCCGCGAGGGCTCGGAAGTCGTCCTCTTCCTCTACGGCATCGCCAGCGGTGGTGCCAGCGCAACTGAACTTGCACTCGGCAGCGCAATGGGCTTGGGTTTTGGCGCTCTCGCCGGCCTGGCACTTTATGCGGGCCTGCTTAGGCTTTCGATGCGCTATCTCTTTAGCATCACAAGTTGGATGATCTTGCTGCTTGCAGCCGGCATGGCGGCAACCGCTGCGAAATTCTTGTCCCAAGCCGACATTCTTCCAACCCTGGGACATGCACTGTGGGACACCTCCAATATCCTGACCGAAGACAGCATCCCCGGCGAAATTTTGCACGTCCTCATCGGTTATGTGGCCCGCCCA
>VFKO01000092.1 GCA_009885515.1 Rhodobiaceae bacterium
CGCATTGATCGTATGTCGGCATCGACGGCGCAAATGTGGTTCTGGGCCTTTGCGGCCATAATGGGCCTGTCGATGGCCTCTATTTTCCGGATCTATGTCGGGGCAGACATTGTCAAAGTTTTCTTCATCACCTCCGCGACCTTCGGCGCCCTCAGCCTTTACGGGTACACAACCCCGCGCAGCTTGAGCGCCTGGGGCTCATTCCTGTTCATGGGTGTCGTCGGTCTGATCATCGCTTCGATCGTCAACATATTCATGCAGTCGAGCGCGCTGAATTTCGCCATCAGCGCCATCGGTGTATTGGTGTTCGCAGGCTTGACGGCCTACGACACGCAACAAATCAAGGAAATGTACGCGGGCAGCGACGACAGTGAGACCATGAGCAAGAAAGCAATTCTTGGCGCTCTCAGGCTCTATATGGACTTCATCAATTTGTTCATCATGCTGTTGCGCCTGCTGGGCAATCGCGAATAACCCACGCCGCAAAACATCAAATTCTGGCCCCGGACGCCCATTGGCTTCCGGGGCTTTTTCACGCGCCGCAGCGTGAGACGGTGTGCCAGCGCATGAAGAAAAAACCGAGTGATTTCGACTGAATCCCTATTCCACCAATTGCGGCCGCTTGGGTTCAAGCACCCGCAACACCTGCGCAAGTTCATGACCACGCTTGAGGATGTGCCCACCGGGCGCGACCACGCAATACAGCCCGTGCTCGCGCCGCCGTTTGGGATGTTTCTCGATCCGGTAAAGCGGCATTTCAGAGCTATGCCTGAACACCGCAAAGACAGCCGCTTCACGCCCCATCCCGATCGCATAGTCCCGCCACTCGCCTTGGGCCACCATGCGCCCGTACACTGACAAAATGATGTTAATCTCCCGGCGATCAAACATCACCTCTTCCCCCCGCTCCTGCGAGGAGGCGCCCGTGTCGTCGTTTCGTGGCGCCGGGCGTTCGCTTCCACGAAAATTGACTATGGTTTCATCGGTCATTTCCAGGGCGAAAGTCTCAACCGGCAATCGCTTCTTGGCAAGCAGGATCAGCGCTTGCGGCACATGAAAATACCGTCGGCAAACGGCAAAAGCACCGTATCGACCCGTTGATCTGCCTTGATTTTGCTGTTCAAAGCGCGAATGGCCGACGTGTCCGGGCTTGTATCAGAAAGGTCGGCAACCTTTCCCGACCACAAAACATTGTCGATCACGATCAACCCGCCTGGCCGGACCAACTTCAACATCCGTTCGTAATAGGCATCATAGTTGGCTTTGTCGGCATCGATAAAAGCGAAGTCATATTGGTTTGCCGCGCCATCTTTTAACATCCGCTCCATCGTCTGAACGGCTGGTGCCACATGACCGGTAACCTTTCGCTCCTGGCCCGCCATGCGCCAATAGCCTCGTGCCTTTTCCATATAGTCTTCGCTGATATCCAAAGCGTCGGCGTGACCATCATCGGCCAAAGACAATGCAACACTCAGCGCACTGTAGCCCGTAAATGTACCCACTTCGATATAGCGTTTGACGTTCATCAATTTCGCCACAAGTCCCATGAATGCACCCTGTTCAGGCGCGATTTGCATGATTGAAACGCCGCCCATCGCAGCCGTCTCCTCCCGGCATTTCTTCAATGCAGGATGCTCACGCACCCCCACATCAACGGCGTAATCGAATACCGCGTCGCCAAAACTCACGCTCTTGCGCATCGAAATCTCCTTTTTTCCCCATGATCGGGAAAGGCTAATCACTTGCAGTCTGCGGGCCGGGCTTGCATTCCTCGCTCAATTTCGAAAATGTGAAGGCAAATGCCGAACCAGTCACTCACCCAGTATCCCAGTGATCGTCCGTTGCACGCCGCCTACGGTGCCTGCAAGGATATTGCAAGTTTTGTCGGGGGTACGCTGCGACCGCCATGCGCTCCGCCTGTCGAAAACGTGCCGCGCGGCGATGGGCATACTGTGCTCATATTCCCGGGTTTCATGACCGGCGACTGGGCGACGAAGGGTTTGATCAATTGGCTGCGCGATGCCGGTTACGACGCGCGCGGTTGGGGGCGAGGGCTGAATTGGGGACCCACGCCGGTGGCCCTGACGCGCTGTGCCGCGCTTGTTGATGAGGCTCACCAAAGAACGGGCCGCAAGGTCAGCCTGATCGGACGAAGCCTCGGGGGATTATTCGCCAGGGAATTGGCAAAAGACTCTCCCGCTAAAATCGTGCGGGTCATCACTTTGGGCACCCCGGTGCTCTTTCCGGTCAAAACGCCCTTGTCGCCGTTTGCCGAAGCCTTCTCTGTAGGTTTCGACCCCTCATTCACGACCCGAACGGCGGATCTGCATCGCAATCCGCCAGTCCCGGTCACCGCATTCTACACCAGATCCGATGGCATCGTGCCGTGGCGCTCGTGTTTGATTGAAGAGACCCCGGCCTCAGAAAACATCGAAATTGACAGTCCTCACACCATCATGGGTTCGAACCCGGTCGCGATGCGTATAATTGCTGAGCGGTTGGCAGTGCATCCCGCCTGAGTTCGGCACTTCTGACGGTCCATTCAGCATCCACTCGCTATCTCGTGAATCGGGGTCATAGTCCCGCCGCATTTCCGCCCTTGCGTCGCCGTTTTGCGGGATCATCTTCATACGTACCGGTTGGCTCGGTGGTGCGGCGAAGGCCCCGGATCATCAGCCCCCAGCCCCCTCGCGGCTTTATCCACGCCCCGAGCCAACCGCAAGTTTTTTGGAAGACTGACAAAGACTTGCCCCAGACTTGGTGTAAAACCCTCCCTCGCCAACCAAAGCGCGAGGGAGGGATTTTTTTATGCGTCTGTCAGGACGAGTAGCCGTGGTCACCGGGGCCGCTTCAGGCATTGGCCATGCCTGCGCTCAGCTGTTTGCAAATGCTGGAGCACGTGTTCTTGCTGTGGATTTGCCAGGCAGGAATTTGGGCAGCGTCCACAAGATGCAAGGCACCATCTCACTGCTTGAAATTGATGTCTCAGCTGAAGGTGCCGCCGCCAAAATCATCGAAGCCGCCACCAAATCGCACGGCCAACTCGACATTGTCATGAATAACGCAGGCATGGCGTCGAACGCCTTGGCGGAAGAAATGACACGCGAGGTCTGGGACCGCACCCTTGCAGTCAACCTGACCGCGCCTTTTCTGATCTGTCAGCAAGCCATTCCGTTTCTAAAGAAGAGTAGGGCAGGGCGGATCATAAATGTGGCCTCGGTCATGGCCGACGGCACAGACTACGGCCTTTCAGCCTATTGCGCCTCCAAAGCGGGGGTAGCGGGTCTTACCCGCACGCTCGCCCTCGAACTTGGCAAGTTCAACGTCACCGCCAACTATCTGCTCCCGGGGGCTATTCGCACTGGCATGACCCGGCCACTGTGGGAGGCAAGGCCAGACATCGCTGACATTTGGGCAAAAAAATCGGCACTTCGCCGTTTGGGAGAACCCCAAGACCTGGCTCGCGCCGCACTCTTTCTGGCGTCCGATGACGGGGCTTTTGTGACCGGCCACGGTTTGAACGTCGATGGCGGGCTAATGTTGAGGGTTTGAGGCTTTTAACAACTGTACACTTGCGGTTGCACTTGCTTTTGCGTATTTGCTGGGCTCACAACTCAACTCGGTTTCTATGGCGGGTAAGCCAGCAATTCCATGATCATTATAGAAGATTTGGTCCGGCGCTTTGGTAGTTTCACAGCCGTAGGCGGGATTTCGCTGCGTGTAAAAAAAGGCGAAGTTTTGGGCTTTCTGGGACCCAACGGGGCCGGCAAGTCAACCACCATGAAAATGATCACAGGCTTTCTCGCTCCCAGCGAAGGCCGCATCTCCGTTTGTGGCCACGACATCGTCGAAGAACAACTCGAAGCGCAAAGCGTAATTGGCTATTTGCCGGAAGGCGCACCAGCCTATCCCGACATGACACCCGTACAATTTTTGTCGTTTATAGCCCGCGTTCGTGGCTTGAAAGACGAGGCGGCGCAGAAAGCAATCGATTTGGCAGTTGCCCGAACCGGCCTTCAGTCTGTACTCGGGCAGAAAATTGAAACCCTTTCAAAAGGTTTCAAGCGGCGCGTCGGTCTTGCTCAGGCGATTTTGCACGATCCTCCAGTTCTGATTATGGATGAACCAACCGATGGCCTCGACCCAAATCAAAAGCAAGCGGTACGAAGCCTCATTCGCGCGATGAGCGCAAACAAAGCCATCATCATCTCGACCCACATCCTGGAGGAAGTTGATGCAGTCTGTTCGCGCGCGGTCATCATCGACAAGGGGAAAATCGTTGCTGATGGCACCCCGGCCGAACTCCTTGCCAAATCGCCAACCAAGCGCTTCGATGATGTATTTCGTTCCCTGACGACGCCAGATGCCGAAATCAGGGTGGAGGGCGGACAATGAGTTTCTGGATCCTGACCAATGCCGTCTTCCGCCGCGAGTTTGCAGGCTACTTTGCAACACCCGTAGCCTATGTCTTTATCGTGATCTTCTTGCTCTCGATGGGAGCATTCACGTTCTATTTCGGTCAGTTTTTTCAATCCGGGCGCGCCGAGCTTGACGTATTTTTCGGCTTTCATCCGTGGCTCTATCTGTTTCTGATACCTGCAATTTCCATGCGGCTTTGGGCGGAAGAACAAAAATCCGGCACGATCGAATTGCTGATGACTTTGCCTGTGCCTGTGACGGCTGCGGTGACAGGGAAATTCCTTGCGGCCTGGGTATTCTCCGGCATCGCCTTGCTCCTGACCTTTCCCATGTGGGCGACTGTCAATTTTCTGGGGTCACCTGACAATGGCGTCATCCTTGCGGGATATTTTGGCAGCTGGTTGATGGCCGGCGGCTATCTTGCGATCGGATCATGCATCTCGGCGATGACGAATAATCAAGTCATCGCCTTCGTGGTCAGCGTCGTCGTCTGCTTCATGTTCACAATCTCAGGGCACAATATCGTCCTGGATTTCTTTCAAGCTTGGGCGCCTGTCTTCATTGTCAATGCGATTTCATCGTTTAGCTTTCTCACGCATTTCAATGCGATCATGGATGGCGTCATCGATCTGCGCGATTTGGTCTTCTTCGGATCACTTATCGCACTCAGCCTCTTCATCAATTCGGTCGTCATCGACCTCAAGCGGGCGGATTGAACCATGCGTTGGACCCGCTCAACTATTGCTGCCGCAGCGATCACCCTCAGCATCGTGCTGTTTTTTGCCGTCAACATGACCTCTGACGTCTGGTTCTCGTCTGCTCGTATCGACTTGACTGAAAACGGCCTCTACACTGTCAGCCAGGGCACGCGCGACACGCTTCAGTCGATTCCGGAACCGGTGACCTTGCGGTTTTATTTTTCCGAGAAAGTCTCCGTGAAATACGCCGGCGTGCGCGCTTATGGCTCGCGCATTCGCGACCTGTTGCTGCGCTACGAAAGCATCGCCGACGGCAAACTCAAGCTTGAAATTGTTGATCCCGAACCGCTCACAGAACAAGAAGACCTCGCAGCCTCGCAAGGCGTAACCGGCGCGCCAACCCCAGCTGGCGAGAAAATTTACTTCGGTCTGGTTGGCACGAACATGGTCAGCGGCCGGGAAGTCATCCCCTTCTTCCTGGAAGACCGCGAAGCCTATCTCGAATACGACATCACAAATCTCATTTTCAAGCTCACACGGGAGAAAAAGCCGAAAGTGGGGGTTGTGTCGAACATTCCATTCGACGCCGGGTCTGGCGGCATGATGGCGGCGATGCAAGGCCAGTCCAAGCCATTCATGATCTACGAGCAGCTGCGCGAGTCCTTCGACGTCCAATTCCTAGAACAGGAATTCGACAGAATTCCCGCCGATATCGACGTTGTGATGATCGCGCACCCCAAACCGCTCACGCCAACAACGCAGTATGCGATCGACCAATTTGTCATGCGCGGCGGCCGCGCGCTGGTGTTCCTCGACCCGTGGTCCGAAATTTCGCAAGTTGGCGCCGACCCATCGGGGCAACCGCTTCAGGGTTCGACGCAGTCTTCAGCGGCAAGCATTGAACCTTTGTTGAAATCGTGGGGCGTTGCAGTTGACCCTGGAAATATCATCGGCGTGCGTGACCGCGCGCAACGCGTGCAGTTCTCTGGTGATGTCGTCGATTATGTGGCCTGGGTCAGCTTCAATGCGGCAGATATGGATCGAAAGGATCTCGTGACTGCGGAGTTGACGGATATCAATCTGGGAACCGTGGGCGCAATCAAAAAACGCGAAGGCGCGACGACCGAATTGCTGCCGCTCATCCAAACGACAAACGACACGATGCAAATCCCGCTGACCAAAATCACCGGCAATCCCAATCCCGACGATTTGCTGCGCGACTTTGCCAGGTCCGGCGAGCAGTTCGTTGTTGCAGCCCGCATTCGCGGACCCGTCAAATCGGCATTTCCGGCAGGCGTGCCCGCGCAACCCCTCACCGATGGCCAACCAGTCAAGGGCCCGATACCCGCCCACATCAAGGAAACGAAAGCAGCTAATATCGTGCTGGTTGCTGACAGTGACATATTCAACGACGGCTTTTGGGTTCAGCCGCAGGAGCTTCAAGGTCAACGCGTTGCGGTACCCGTGGCCGACAATGCCGTGTTCGTGTTGAACACGATAGAGAATTTAACCGGGACCGATGCGCTGATCTCGCTGCGCTCGCGCGGAACATCAAACCGCCCGTTTGTTGTCGTCAACGATATGCGCCGCCGGGCGGAGCAGCAATTTCTGCGCCAGGAGCAACTGCTTCAGGAAAAATTGACGGCCACTCAAAGCAAGTTGGCTGAACTCGAGGGCAGACGCCGGGCGCAAAGCAGGCCCGGCACCGCACATCCCCAGGAGCTTCTGACGGCGGAACAAGAAAAAGAGATGGAAAATTTCCGTTCGGAACTGATCGACACGCGTAAGGCTTTGCGTGACGTCCAGTATAAATTGCGCCGCGACATAGATGGTTTCGGCAATTGGCTGGCCGCAATCAATATTCTCTTTATCCCCTTGATGATTGCAGGTACGGCGCTGGTGATGTGGGTCTCTGGCCGCCGCAAGAAGCCGGCGCCGGCGTCCGGGGGCGCGCAATGAACCTTCCCGCAGCCACCAGGCAACCCGTTATACCGGTCCTCAAGCGCCGGATACGTGCTTTGACAGTTCTTGCAGGCGCAACGGCAATTGCTGTGGTGTTCGCGTCTATCGCTCAATGGCAGCGTGGCACGACCAGCCAACCCGTGTTCGAGCAAGTACGAATGTTTCCGTCCCTCGAAGCAAAAGTCGATGACGTGGTCTCGATACAAATCGAAACAAAGTCGTCGGTGTTCAATGTAACGCGCAGAGCCGACGGGCAGTGGATATTGCCCGACAAGGCAGGCTATGGCGCCGACTTCAATGCCGTACGCAAAACCATTCTGGGGCTTGCCGAACTCGACCTGATCGAACCGCGGACTGCGCGCGCGGACTGGCAGGAAAAGCTTGGGTTGGGCCTCCCCAAATCGGGTGGTTCCGGGTCGCTTGTGACTCTGAAAGACAAGAAAGGTGATATTCTTGCGAGCCTGGTGTCCGGTGCCGCTGTTGAAGGCGCGTCTACAGGTGGAAAGCAAGCCATCTATGTACGCCGCCCCGGCGATGCGCAAACATATGTTGCACGCGGGAGCTATTCGCTCGACACCGCCCAAGAGCAATGGCTCGACAAATCATTCATCGATTTTGCACGTGATCGCATCAAAACTGTTTCGGTTAAACCGTTTACTGGGGCCGCCTACACGGTAACGCGCGATAAGCCTGAGACTCAAAATTTCTCAGTCGTTGGGCGCTTGCCCTCTGGCCGCTCGCTGCGGTCCGAAGGTGAGCCCAACGGTGTCGGTAATGCGCTGATGGGGATGTCCTTCACAGATATCGTCCCGCAATCAAAAGTCGATTTTTCAAAGCCAGCCCGTTCAGCTTTTCAGACATTTGACGGTTTGGCGTTGAACCTGATCATTGCTCTTAAAGACAATGAGTATTGGGTTGCCCTGGATGCCATTGCCATCATCTCAGTTCAACCGCCCCAGAACGCCACCGCGTCAAAACTCAAGCCCGATATCGCCAAGGAGGCGAAAGAAATAAATGCGATGGCAATGGGCTGGGCGTACAAAATCCCCAATTTCAAGGGTGCATTGCTGACTTCGCCGGTCGAAGCCCTGCTCAATCCCATAGATGCGGGCGCACCCCGTTAGCACTGGGTTCATTTGCTCTTGCGTAACTTGATTTGTGCGGCCCCCTGCACGGGTCCATTGCTACCGGATTGAATCCACACCGCAAGGCCGTCGGTCATCTCATTGGGGTCGCGTCCGTGTGCAGGCACCTTGAGCGTCGTAGCAGTTCCGGACCATTTCCCCGCTTCAGAAAAGTCCCTGACAACGTTCCAATAGGTCATCACCCGGCCTGAATTTTCGCCGCGCGTAATATTTACACTGCGCGACGAGAGTGTGTGCGCTATCCATATTGTCGATCCTGGACCCGCAGCTCCGGTACCAATATGGACCTGAACATCGTTTCCTGTTTGCTCAAGAATAATGGTGGCGCGTTTTCCCCGAGTCTCGGCGAGCCTCGCGCTCAGAGCACCGGTTACATCACTTCGCTGATTGCCAACAACGTCGCGCACGCCGTCAATAATCACTTGCGGCGTGTACACTTGCCGCGATGGCATCACGGGCTCATAGCCTTTTTGGCGCACCGTATTATCGTGACTGGCCAACGTATCGCGCCAGCCGGTGTAGTCCCAGTAATCGATGTTGAATGAAACTGCGACCACATCGGGCCGCTTTTGCAGTTCACCCCAAATCTGGTCGGCGACCGGACAGGACGAGCAGCCCTGACTGGTGTAAAGCTCGGCAAAGACCGGCTCTGCTTTCAGCGGCAAGACAACGAGCACCGCACCCGCCACCACAAGGCAGCCGGCGCGCAAGATGAAAGGAAGGGTCAAATGCGTCATCACGCAAAAACCTACTCGCGGCCAGCCTCTCTGCCTAGTCACGAAGCGGTGTTTGGCAGTGCCTGGATCATGCAGCCTTGACCAATCCGCGCAGCACGTAGTGCAGAATTCCGCCATTTCGGAAGTACTCTATTTCGTCGAGCGTATCGATACGCGACATGACCGGCACATTTTCAAGGCGTCCATCGGCATAAGTAATATCGACACTCAGCATCTGCCGGGGCTTCAAATCCTGTTCCAGCCCTGGAATATCGATGAGTTCCGCGCCCGTTAGCCCCAGACTTTTCCAATTCTGGCCGCCGGTAAACTGCAGCGGCAGCACTCCCATGCCGACCAAATTGGAGCGGTGGATGCGTTCAAAAGTCTCGACAATCACAGCTCGTACACCCAGCAAACGCGTACCTTTCGCAGCCCAGTCCCGCGAAGAGCCAGTGCCATATTCCTTGCCGGCAAAAATCACCAGCGGCACGCCATCCGTCTGATAGCGCATGGCTGCATCATAGATCGGCATCTGATCGCCTGAAGGCTGGTACTTCGTGACACCGCCTTCCACCCCGGGAACCATTTGGTTCTTGATACGGATATTGGCAAACGTCCCGCGCATCATGACCTCGTGATTGCCGCGCCGCGCACCATAGCTGTTGAAGTCCGTCTGTCGCACTTGCCGCTCTTGCAAGAACGTGCCGGCCGGGCTTGATGATTTTATGTCTCCAGCCGGGCTGATGTGATCTGTCGTGATCGAATCGCCGAACA
>VFKO01000126.1 GCA_009885515.1 Rhodobiaceae bacterium
CATGATCTCTTCGGTGATCCCGGTGATCTTGATATCCATCTGCAGAGACGTCACGCCTGTTTGCGTACCGGCCACTTTGAAGTCCATGTCACCCAGATGATCCTCGTCGCCAAGGATGTCTGACAATACGGCAAAGCGCTCACCCTCTTTGATCAGACCCATGGCGATACCGGCACACGGCGACTTCAGCGGCACGCCCGCATCCATCATCGAAAGCGAAGTCCCGCACACGGTTGCCATCGAAGACGAACCATTCGACTCCGTAATCTCTGACACCACGCGAATGGTGTAAGGGAATGAGTCCTTGGCTGGCATCACAGGGCGAATTGCCCGCCATGCGAGCTTGCCGTGACCGATTTCACGCCGGCCCGGCCCACCCATACGACCGGTTTCACCCACCGAAAACGGAGGGAAATTGTAGTGCAGCATAAAGTGCTGCTTGTAGGTTCCCTCGAGCGAGTCGACATATTGCTCATCCTCACCTGTTCCCAGCGTCGTCACAACAAGTGCCTGAGTTTCTCCGCGCGTAAACAAGGCCGAGCCATGCGTCCGTGGCAATACGCCGACTTCACTCACGATAGGCCGGACGGTTTTGCCATCACGCCCGTCGATGCGTTTGCCCGTATCGAGAATGTCGTTACGCACAATGGCCGCTTCCAGATCCTTGAACAGGCCGCTGACAACCAGCGCGTCGGCTTTCCCGTCACCGGAAAATTCCTGCATGACGCGTTTCTTGACAGCGTCAATGAGCTTGTAACGTGATTGCTTCTGCCGTTCGCGATAAGCCAGACGAAGATCGCTTTCAACCATCGACTTAACTTTGGCATAGAGCGCGCTATTGTCGGGCGGGCTGAAGTCGCGCGGCTCTTTTGCCGCTCTTTCCGCCAATCGGATAATGGCCTGAATCACGGGTTGCATCGACCGGTGCCCGAACATAACGGCGCCAAGCATGATACTCTCGGAAAGTTCCTTCGCTTCCGATTCCACCATCAACACCGCATCCGTCGTGCCTGCGACGACCAGATCGAGCGA
>VFKO01000609.1 GCA_009885515.1 Rhodobiaceae bacterium
CGCTCCACAGATTTGACGGTTGATAGCTTGACTTTCAGAACGTAACAAGAACAATATACCTAGAAGGCCACCACTTCCGGTGGTTAATGTCTCCAGGTCAAGCGCAAGAGGAAGGAACACATCGATGGCGGGCGTCAATAAAGTAATTTTGGTTGGAAATCTGGGCCAGGACCCTGAGGTGCGCCAGATGCCCTCAGGCGGGTCGGTGGTCAATTTGAGTGTGGCAACTTCGGAATCCTGGCGGGACAAGACTTCGGGCGAGCGCAAGGAAAAGACCGAATGGCACAAGGTGGTAATTTTCAACGAGAACCTGACAAAGGTTGCCGAAAAATACCTCCACAAGGGCTCGAAGGTCTATCTGGAAGGCCAGCTTCAAACCCGCAAGTGGACCAACAAGGACGGGCACGACCAGTACACGACCGAAGTTGTGTTGCAGCGATTCCGTGGCGAACTTGTGATGCTGGATGGCAAGGGCGGCGACAGTGGTGCGATTGAAGGCTCATCAACTGGCGGCGGCGGACGACGCGCGGTTGCTGCGGGCGGTCGCGGGGAAGCGCAGGACTTCTCTGCCGATCCGAATGATGAGATTCCGTTTTGATGGGTTGCTGAAAAATTTCCCAGCCCTACATCGTTCACGGCCTCGACCTTTCCTATTTCACCGGAAAGCTCGAGGCCTATTTTCGCGCCAAAGGAATTGTTTACGAACTACGCGAGATGACGACGCGCAGTTTTCGCGATTGCGCACGTGCGACCGGCATCCGGCAGATGCCTCAAGTCGAGTGTCCTGACGGAACCTGGCTCACAGACACCACACTCATCATCAGGCATTTTGAGAAAACCAGGCCTGATCCAAAAATCACACCTCGTGACCCGGCAGTGGGTTTCATCGCGCGCCTGATCGAAGACTTCGGCGATGAATCGCTGTGGCGGCCTGCGCTCTATTACCGGTGGGCATTCGCCGATGACGCGCGACTGATGAGTGGCCGGATCGCGCGCGGTATGTTGCGCGATGTGAAGTTGCCCTATTTTCTGCGCCGCCAGATTGTCCTGCGCCGGCAGAAGGGCGTGTATTTACGTCAGGACGGCGTAACGCCATCAACCAGCCATGCCATCGAAAAGCTGTATTTTGAAACACTGGCTGCAATGGAATCCGCGCTTGAGCAAAATCTATTCGTGCTTGGCGTACGCCCCACCGAGGCTGATTTTGGCCTGTTTGGGTCAATGTTCCGGCACTTCTTCTCCGATCCTACGCCCGCCAAAATCATGCGCGATTTCGCTCCGCGCACAATCGCGTGGGTGGCGAGAGTGTGGGCCCTCAAACCTGGCGACTTGGTCTCGGCACCGCAGCTCGCGTCGATCTCGCCCGCGTGCGGACCATTGCTACGCCTGATCGCCGGCACGCATCTTCCCTACATGGACGCCAATGCGAAGGCCGTCGGGCAGGGCGCAATGTCAGTGCGCTTTGAAGATCGCGGTGCAAACTTCGAATGTCCCGCAAGCCCCTACCGCGCCTGGTGCCTGGGGGAACTTCAAGCCGAATTTTCGACGCTCGATCTCTCCGCGCAAAAAACCGTGACGGATCTTTTTCCGCCGGATGAAACGGGCAGGGTGCTGAGTCAACCGCGCCATGAAATAGCGTTTTCAATCCCGTCATTGCCAATAATCCCGACTGGCAGGGCGCGCGTGCGAGATCGAAGCTGGGTATAGAAAACAAGGCTGACATTCGGGTTGTCCAGCCGGTCTCGTGCACTAGACGCCCACACATATTGACATATCGAAATTTATCTATATATAAACTCGTATGCTTGAAACAGACCGCATATTCAAAGCCTTGAGCGATCCCGCCCGGATCAAGATCTTGGAGTTTCTGCACTCGCCCCAAGCAGGGTGCTGCACGTTTCAGGGGCTGATCTGTGCCTGCGACGTCGAGCGCATCCTCGATGTTTCCCAAGCGACAGTCAGCCACCACATGAAATTGCTGGTCGAGGCAGGGTTGGTGCGCGCTGAGAAGCATGGCCGCTGGATGCACTACACTCTCAAGCACGACAAGTTTGCTCAGGCGATGGACTGGTTGTCGCCGTTCTCGAACCAACCGGCCAAGACAGAACCTGCGTGCCTGCCAGACTGTGTGAGCGCATGAGCATTGCACCCACGATGGAAAGGCCTGAGCCACACGGCGTGGTGCCGCTGCAGGATTTGAACAGCAAACTCGCAACCGTGGAAGTTGTGGTGTCGCGCGATGACGCGCGGACGATGGACGATGTGGTGGCGGCTGTTCACCAAGTTGTCGCGACCCCGGCCTATCAGGCCGCGTCGCTGGCTTGGGCGCCCGAGATCGCACGCAATTCAACTCAGCGTGTGTCCGGATTATTCTCGGGGTTCGATTTTCATCTAACGCCCGATGGTCCGAAACTGATCGAGATCAACACCAATGCCGGCGGTGCTTTCTACACAGCGCTGATCGACGACATGCAATTCCAGCGCGGGCAGCTTGAGGCAAAACCGCGGGCACATTGGTCGAAACTTTTCGTCGAGCAGTTTCGCGCTGAATGGGCGTTCGCAGGCAACGGCCAATTGCGCAGTGTCGCGATTGTTGATGACACGCCAGACGAACAATTCCTTCGCCTGGAGTATCATCTCGCGAGCCAATTCTTGCGCGAAGCAGGCGTCACGGTGATCATTGCGGACCCTGGCGAGTTAAGCTTCCACGGCAATCGCCTGTGGCACGCGGCAACACAAATTGATCTTGTCTACAACCGCTTGACGAGCTTTGCCCTTGATCGCGAGATCGACCGGCCATTGTATCAAGCGTTGCGCGAGCGTGCGGCGGTGATAACACCGGACCCGCGCAATCATGCGCTGCTGGCGTGCAAGAGAAACCTCACCCTCCTGAGCGACGACGCCTTCCTATGCGACGCTGGTTTGGATGCGAGAGCGCGAGCTGTAATCGCCGCCGCAATTCCAAGAACAATCCCTGTCACGTTAGACAACGCAGCCGAATTGTGGAGCAATCGCTGCGCGTATTACTTCAAACCGGTTGACGGCTACGGCTCACGGGGCGTCTACGCGGGGGCAAAGCTGACACTGAAAACCTGGAACGAAATTTTTCCAGGCGGTCAGTACGTCGCTCAAAGCAAAATAGAGCCATCACGCATCGACGTTCCCGGTTCGCCCGCCATGCGTTACGACGTCCGCAATTTCACTTTTGGCGGTAAGTCCTTCATGAGAGTAGCTCGTGTTTATCGCGGCCAAACCACTAATTTCCGTACACCGGGTGGAGGCTTTGCCCCGGTGTTTGTTCGCTGAGCTGCCAGACGGAATGTCCAACGTTCGCTGTGTTTTGCACATGCAAATCGTCTTCACGGAACGTGTCATCTTTTGGGTTAAAAAAATGGCGGTTTTCTGCGCCGCAATAACCGTAAATTTCGCTTAAATTTCCTAGGCTTGAGGGCTGTGAGCCGCTATGGTCCGGCCCGAACTTCCAACCTGACTGAAAACCCCCTTGTCCGACACAAATAATGAAAAGCCGACGGCCGGAAAACCCGCCGGTCCTGGTGGAGAGATTATCTCCATCACCATCGAAGATGAGATGAAGCGTTCATATCTCGATTACGCGATGAGCGTGATCGTGAGCAGGGCACTGCCCGACGCGCGCGACGGTCTCAAACCCGTCCATCGCCGCATCCTCTATTCGATGCACGAGGCGGGTTACACGCACAACAAACCCTACCGTAAATCGGCGCGCGTCGTTGGCGACGTGATCGGTAAGTATCATCCGCACGGTGACCAGTCGGTCTACGATGCATTGGTACGTATGGCGCAAGTATTCTCAATGCGCGTGCCTCTGGTTGACGGTCAGGGCAATTTCGGCTCCGTCGATGGCGATCCGCCGGCCGCGATGCGGTATACCGAAGTGCGCATGACGAAGGCTGCCGAAGCGCTGATTGAAGATATCGACCTTGATACCGTAGATTTTCAGCCAAACTACGACAATCTCGACGAAGAGCCCATCGTTTTACCAGCACGCATTCCAAACCTCTTGGTCAATGGTTCGTCGGGAATTGCCGTGGGCATGGCGACGAACATTCCGCCGCACAATCTGGGTGAAGTTGTCGACGGATGTTTGGCCTATATCGCCGATCCTGACATCGGCATTGAACAACTTGTTGACATCATTCCGGGTCCGGACTTTCCAACGTACGGGCAAATTCTTGGGCGCAATGCCGCAAGGCTGGCGCTGGCGCGCGGCCGCGGCGGCGTCGTCGTGCGCGCGCGGACCAATATCGAAGAAATCCGCAAAGACCGCGAAGCGATTATCATTACTGAGCTGCCATATCAGGTGAACAAGGCACATTTGCTTGAGCGGATCTCCGAGCTGGTGACAGAAAAGCGTATCGAAGGCATTTCGGACGCGCGCGACGAGTCCGACCGTCACGGCATGCGCGTCGTCATCGAGCTGAAGCGCGATTCCGTTTCGGATGTGGTGCTGAATCAGCTTTACCGCTTCACCGCAATGCAATCGTCTTTCGGTGTCAACATGCTGGCTCTTGACCGCGGCCGGCCAGTGCTGATGAACCTGAAGGACATGATCCGCGCCTTCGTCAACTTCCGCCAGGAAGTCGTCACGCGCCGGACCAAGAAATTGCTGAATGACGCGCGCGACAAGGCTCATATTCTGGTCGGCCTGGCGATTGCCGTTGCCAACATTGACGAATTTATTCGCATCATCCGTTCAAGCCCCGACGCTGCAACCGCACGCGGCCGTTTGACCGAGCGCACTTGGCCTGCATTGGACGTTGCGCCTCTGGTGGCACTTGTCGACGATCCGCGCCATGCTATGCAGGCCGACGGCACGCTGAAGCTGTCGGATGAGCAGGCAAGAGCAATTCTGGAATTGCGACTGCAACGCCTGACGGCACTTGGCCGCGACGAAATCGGCAACGAACTGCGGGGGCTGGGCCAATCGATCGAGGGCTACCTCGCCATTTTGCGCTCGAATGAACTGTTGATGGCTGTGGTTCGCGACGAATTGGTGGCGATCAGGGCTGCTTTCGCCACACCTCGCCGGACTGAGATCATCGAGGGCGGCGACGAAGTCGAAGACGAAGATCTGATCCAGCGCGAAGACATGGTCGTCACAGTAACGCACCAGGGCTATATCAAACGCGTGCCTCTGAATGCCTATCGCGTTCAGGGCCGTGGGGGCCGCGGCCGTGCGGCAATGGCCACAAAAGACGAAGATTGGGTTACGAGCCTTTTCGTCGCCAGTACCCATCAACCGCTGTTGTTCTTCTCGTCGGCGGGCATGTCCTATGTGTTGAAAAACTGGCGCTTGCCGCTTGCTACACCTCAGGGCAAGGGCAAGGCCTTGATCAATCTGTTGCCGTTGAAAGAAGGCGAAAACGTCACCAAAGTCCTGGCCCTGCCCGAAGCCGAACTTGAGTGGGATAAATTCGAAGTCATGTTTGCCACCAAGTCGGGTGACGTGCGCCGCAACTCGATGAGCGATTTCACAAACGTCAGGGCGAACGGCAAAATCGCCATGAAGATCGAGGTGGGCGACTCCATCGTCGGCGTATCGATTTCCAGCAAGACCGATGATGTGCTTCTCACAACGCGGCTTGGCAAGTGTATCCGCTTCTCGTGCGATGACGTTCGCGTCTTCAAAGGCCGCGACTCAACAGGCGTGCGTGGCATCAAGCTCGCCAAGGATGACGAAGTTGTCTCGATGACAATTTTGCGGCATGTTGAAACCTCTGCCGAAGAAGCGCGCGCCTATTTGCGTCAGGCCGCTTTGATAAGGCGTGCTGCCGGTGAAGACGTCGAAACATCCGAGGCAGTGGTAGACGAGGCTGACGAGAGCACGGTGAGTGAAATTTCAGTTTCACTCGAACGTTTTGCAGAGCTTGGCGCACAGGAGCAATTCGTGCTCACCGTCTCGGAAAGCGGCTTCGGCAAGCGCTCCAGCGCCTACGAATTCAGGGTCACCGGCCGCGGCGGCTCGGGCATAGTCGCCATGGGCATGACAAAGAAAAACGCCCGCATTGCCGACTCTTTCCCAGTCGAGGTCACGGACCAGCTCATGCTCATCACCGACGCCGGCCAGACGATCCGCGTGCCGGTAAGCCAAATCCGTCAGGCCGGGCGTGCCACCCAAGGTGTGACCTTGTTCCGCTTGTCGGAAGGCGAGCGGGTCGTCTCGGTCGAGCGCATCAGCGAAGCGCAGGAAATAGAGGGTGAGGGCGCTGGGAACGGCGAAGCGTAAGGCATTGGTTAACTCTGGTCTGCGAGATAGAATCCGACTCACGCTACGCTAAGACTGGCCGTGTCATAGTGGTGCGCAAGCCGGGGCATGAGAGCAAAATGGCAAAACGGACGGGACTTTATCCAGGCACCTTTGACCCGGTAACGAACGGGCACCTGGATATTATCGCGCGAGCGGCAACACTCGTCGACCATCTCGTGATGGGCGTGGCCATCAACGAGGCCAAGGTTCCGCTCTTCTCCCTCGATGAGCGCGTCGAGATGCTCCAGCACGAAACGGCAAAGATTTCGAAGGACACAGGTGTCACCATTTCGGTTGAACCCTACGAGAACCTCTTGATGCATTTCGCCGAGCAGGTGGGCGCCCAGACAATCATCCGGGGCCTGCGCGCCGTCTCCGACTTTGAATACGAGTTTCAGATGGTCGGCATGAACATGCAGCTCAACAGCAAAATCGAGACTGTGTTTCTGATGGCTCGGGCGGAACACCAGGCCATTGCCTCACGGCTTGTGAAGGAAATAGCGTCGTTGGGCGGCGACATTACCCACTTCACCTCGCCCTATGTTGTCCGCCTGGTTCATGCAAAGCTCGCGGCCAACGGCGTAAAATTCGCGCCTCGCCCCGGCAAGGTTGTCGCGCTCAAGCGCGGACTGTCCAAGTCCAAAGCGAAATCGTGACAGAGCGAAGGCCCTCATCCCTCACAGGCCGCGAAGTTGCGCCCCGCGCCACCTTCTCCCGCAAGCGGGCGAAAGACTAGAAAGAAAAGTAAGCGCTTCTTCCTTTGGGAGAAGCTGGCCCGCCACTTCGGCGGGACTGATGAGGGGGCGCCATGCCGGTAGATATATGAACCACGAATCAATTCACAGAGATATGCTCTAGGTGCGCGTTTCCGAATTTGACTTTTCACTGCCCCCGGACCTGATCGCATTGCGTCCCGCCATCCCGCGCGATTCGGCGCGGTTGCTCATCGTTCACGAAGGCTCCACCACTTTTGAAGAAGCGCAGGTTCGTGACTTGCCGTCCTTCCTGAGGACCGGCGACGTTTGCGTTTTCAATGACACGCGCGTGATCCCGGCGCAATTGTTTGGCGTGCGCAGGGCGCGCGGCGACAGTGCAGACGCTCGTGTCGAAGTCACGTTGCACAAACGTGACGGTGCCAATCGCTGGGCGGCCTTTGTCAAGCCGGCACGAAAGCTCGCCGTTGCAGATGTGATCCATTTTGCAGCGGACTTCACATCGGTTGTCGAAGTCAAAAATGAGGGTGGCGAGCTTTTGCTGAGCTTTTGCGTCTCAGGCGAGGCGCTTGATCAAGCCATTGCCCGGCACGGTGTCATGCCTTTGCCGCCTTACATCGCCGCCAAGCGTGAATCTGATGCGCGCGATCAATCCGACTACCAAACGATTTACGCCACGCGTGAGGGTGCGGTTGCGGCGCCCACGGCCGGGCTGCATTTTACGCCCGGACTATTGCAGGCGCTGGACGCGCGCGGCGTGCTGCGAACAAACGTGACCCTTCATGTTGGCGCTGGAACCTTTCTGCCCGTAAAGTCAGATGACACTGCGGACCATGTCATGCATGCCGAGTGGGGTGAACTCTCGCAGCGCGCGGCACAAACGATCACTTCCGCCCGCCGATCTGGTCAGCGCATCGCCTGCGTAGGGACAACCAGCCTGCGCACGCTCGAATCTGCCAGCAACCCTGATGTGCAACCCTGGCAAGGCGACACGCGGATTTTCATTACGCCCGGTTATGCGTTCAAATCCGTGGACGTGTTGTTGACGAATTTCCATTTACCCAAATCGACCCTGTTTATGCTGGTGTCGGCCTTTTGCGGGCTAGAGACTATGCAAGTGGCGTACACCTACGCTATCCAACGCCGCTTTCGTTTCTATTCTTACGGCGACGCCTGTCTTTTGCTACGAACGCCGCGATGACCTCGTTCTCGTTCAATATTCACGCCACTGACGGCCAAGCGCGCACCGGTACGATCACCACCGTCCGTGGAGACATCCGCACACCTGCCTTCATGCCTGTGGGCACGGTCGGCACCGTTAAGGCGATGCTGCCCGAAAGCGTGCGCGATACCGGCGCCGATATCGTCCTGGGTAACACCTACCATTTGATGCTGCGGCCGACGGCCGAACGGGTCGCCAGACTGGGCGGCTTGCACCGGTTGATGAACTGGCCGAGGCCCATTCTTACCGACTCCGGTGGCTTTCAGGTTATGTCGCTGGCGCAACTGCGAAAGCTTGATGAAACCGGCGTTTCATTCCAATCCCACATCGACGGCGCAAAATATGACTTGACGCCCGAACGCTCGATGGAGATTCAGGCGCTGCTGGGTTCGGACATTCACATGGTATTGGACGAATGTACGCCTTTCCCGGCCAGCGAAGCCGAAGCTGAAAGTTCGATGGAGCTTTCCATGCGTTGGGCCAAACGCTCCAAAGCTGCATTCCGTGAGGCACCGGGCCGGGCGCTGTTTGGTATCGTTCAGGGCAGCATCCATCCGCATTTGCGAGAGCGTTCGGCACACGCCCTGCGAGACATTGATTTCCCTGGCTACGCTGTCGGTGGGTTGGCGGTGGGGGAGGGGCAGGCACGCATGTTCGAGGTGCTGGATTTTACCGTTCCGCACTTGCCCCAAGAGCGGCCACGCTATCTAATGGGTGTTGGCAAACCCGGTGACATCATAGGTGCTGTCCTGCGCGGCATCGACATGTTCGATTGCGTGTTGCCGACGCGTTCCGGGCGCAACGGGCAAGCCTTCACCAAGCGCGGTACCGTCAATCTGCGCAATGCGCGGCACACGGACGATCCAAGGCCGCTGGAGGACGGGTGCGGCTGTCCGGCCTGTCGGCAATATTCCCGCGCCTATTTACATCACTTGGTGAAGGCGGAGGAGATTTTGGCGTCGATGCTGATTACCTGGCACAATCTGACTCACTATCAGGGTTTGATGGCGGGTTTGCGGCAGGCGATCTCCGCGCAAACGCTGTTGGAGCGGGCGTCGAGCCTTCAGGCGCAATATGGTTCGGGAGATATCGAGCCTATTTGACTTCACCCAATAAGCCGTCCAACCAACCCGAAAGTATCTTCGCCGCCGGCGACGGGTTCGTGCTTTCCAAATCGCCTTTGTTATCCAGCATGACCTGAGAATAGGTGCGCTGCGCCGGAATGTAGGTGTAGCAGTACAACAGGTTCTGACCCATGTCGGCGCCGACGCTTTTTGGTGGTGTCGGGGTTGCATTTGCAGCCTGCCCGATCAGTGGGAAGTGGCGTGGGATTTCATCAACGGGCACCTTGGTTCCGGTTGTCACTGCGCCATTATAGCGAAGCTTCAACTCGTGTTCGTTCATGGATGTGATATCTTTGGGTTGCCAAGGATTGACCAGCACTGTGGGTGAACCCTTGATCTCATATCGCCAGATATTTCCGGCCGTATCGAGCACCACGCCGCGCCGCTGATAGCCCCAAGCCTGGTTTGCATACTCGCGCCCGCAGAGCCAATGTTGTCCGGCGTCGTTTGGATTCCCCGGCGGCATTTCTTCGCAGGCAGCGACAGAAACCAGCATAGCGGCAGCGGTTAGGGCGGGACGATGCATCTCATTTTTCCTGAAGCGGGATGTTGAACAAGGCTGGACTGAACCATTTCGGTGAGGCAGCATAATTGAGGGCAGTGGGTTATGGCCAGCGTCTTCCGCCGCGTGAAAGAGAGCTCCTGATGTCACTTGAACTTATCAATACGCTCAGCGCCGCGATTTCCGCGCTTGCGGTCGTGATTTCGTTGATTTTTGTGGGGATGCAACTGCGGGCTAGCACGAGAGCGCAACGGGCGCTGGCGGCCTGGCAATCGGAAAATTCCTGGGCGCAGTTGAATTTCGAGATCGCGAAAGATCCTCAGGTGGTTGAGCTGATTGAGAAAATCCATTCCCTGCAAGCCGGGCCCGGTTCTCTGCAGGGTACTCAATTACTCCAAGCGCAATACTTGATCAGATGCCTGGTGCAGCATGCGCAATCCCAATATTTTCTCTTTCGCGAGGGCAGCCTTTCCGCGGAGATTTGGGAGCACCAACGCAATTGGATGATCAAGTTCGTCAGGCTTCCTGCGGTGGCGGCAATATTGAATGTGGAGATTGATCAGTCGATACTTTCGTCCAGTTTTCTGGCCGAGATCAAGAGAGTGCCTGCAGCAAAGGCGTGAGCCACCGCGCGCAAGTCAAAGAGTTCGGCTTGTCCCGAAAATCTGCGCCGTGCAGTTGTTGTTGTGAGCCGAAGGATGAAGATAAGCGGCGACGCGTCTTGTGAAAACACGCAGCCCTCACTTCATCTTCGCATAAGCCCCGGGTGCTGCCTCGATCACCTTGAGCTTGCCGTCGCCCGGCACGCGGGCCTCGACCATCTCGCCGGAGTGCTTCGCCAGCCATTTGTCCCAGTATGGCCACCATGAGCCGGGGTGTTCTGTGGCGCTCGCGATCCAGTCTTCGACCTTGTCGGGGACTTTGTCGTTCGTCCAGTGCTGGTATTTGTTGGCGTCGGGGTGATTGATTACGCCGGCGATGTGGCCGGAGCCTGCCATCATAAATGTCATCGGGCCCTTGAACAGTTTCGTGGTCTTGTAGACTGAGCGATAAGGCGCGATGTGGTCTTCTTTTGATGATTGCAGGAACACAGGAATCTTGACTTTGGTGAGATCGATTTTCTCACCGCCCAGCACCATCATACCCTGCGCCAATTTGTTCTCGCGATAGCATTCGCGCAAATAGAACATATGCATTTTTATTGGCATGCGCGTGGCGTCGGCGTTCCAGTAGAGCAGGTCAAAGCGCATCGGATCGCGGCCGAGCAGATAGTTGAGGGGGACACAGGTGAGGCAGCAGGAACTGCCTTGACTGAGTGTAACCTATGGTTTACAAATACAGCGCAGGTGAGAGTGCCATCGGAGCCCTATGAATGGTTGTCTGCAATCCAAGAAAGCTCTCCGGCAATTGGATTTCCGGGTTTGCTTTGGATATCCACACTGTCAGCAGTACGCACTTGGGGCTCAACGAGGCCGGGCACGACGTCTTCGACACCAAGAGGTCAGAGCTCGGCGAGCTGCTTTACAGGCTCAAATTCAAAGGCGACAAAACTGCGGCCCAGGCCATCATCGACACTGTTGTCGCAATTCTAAAGCCATCGCGAAACAAGTTCGATCTCATTGTGCCGGTGCCACCGTCTGGCAAGCGCCTAATTCAACCGGTCATCACTCTGGCCAAAGGGTTTGGTGCTGCCCTCGATCTGCCGGTCGTTGAATGTGTGACCACCACACGTTCCACGAGCCAACTCAAAGGCGTGATTGGGGCCGAGAAGCGCAACGAGTTGTTGGCAGGACTTCATGCCGTCAATGCCCAGCACACGGCCGGGAAGAATATTCTGCTCTTTGATGATTTATACCGGTCCGGTGCAACCTTGAAAGCGATCACCGGGCTGCTTATGCAGAAGGGAAATGCAGCCAGTGTCCGCGTGCTGACCATTACACATACGCGGAGTCACCAATGAGCGTGGTATTCATCGGCGGGTCACGCGGCGTTTCGCGGCTGCCGCCAGAAGTAGTGGAACGCCTCAACAACATCATTGACAGCCGGTTTCCAGTTCTGGTCGGCGACGCGGGTGGTGCAGACAAGGCGGTGCAAAAACACTTGCTCGATTCACACTATGACAAGGTGACGGTTTTTTGTTCGGGTGAAACGTGCCGGAACAATCTCGGCCATTGGAAGACAGCAAACATCACACCGTCCAATGCAGCAAAGGGATTTCAGTTCTACGCGGCGAAGGACCGTGAAATGGCCCGCAAAGCAGAGTTCGGGCTGATGATCTGGGACGGTAATAGTGCAGGAACTTTGCTCAACGTCCTGCGACTCATGCGCGCTGGCAAAAAGGCGGTGCTCATCAACGTACCAGAGAAGAAGTCGCTTACGTTTAAGGCCGCAGCGGATTGGACCAAATTTCTCTCACAGTGTCCGCCCGGATTGACCCACGACCTGAAGGAACGCGCCACACCGGAGGAATGGA
>VFKO01000218.1 GCA_009885515.1 Rhodobiaceae bacterium
GGCACCGAAAACTACAACGAGGCTCTCGTGGGCGGGAATCCGCGCGGTCTCGTGTTCTCCGAATACGCGGTGCAAGACCCGGCGTGCTGGGAATTCGTGAAGCGGTAATTTGGTGTCTGACCCCAATTCTTATCACAAGGTGGGAGCCGTATGCCTTAGTTGGGCCCGTACGGATCTGTGCGGGGGGCGCGTAGCAATGCGCGTCCCTACCGCGATGACACCATAAACAAGACCGCTCCGAGTTTGGTGTCGCAGCATATCCCAAATCCCGCCGATTGACACATCTTGGCGGTAATTAGGTGACTGCAATACCTATTCCCATGATCAAAACTGACGGGAATGGGTATGCCGTCACCCTATTCGAACCTGGGTTTCACTTCGCGATAGACGATATCCCATCCAGCCGGT
This sequence comes from Rhodobiaceae bacterium, assembly GCA_009885515.1. Taxonomy (GTDB): domain Bacteria; phylum Pseudomonadota; class Alphaproteobacteria; order Micropepsales; family Micropepsaceae; genus SZUA-430. Next base: position 409 of record VFKO01000218.1, read on the forward strand.
GTTAAGGGCAAGGGCCGTGTGGAGGAGCATTAGCCACCAAAGGCTCTGCGTTAATGCAAATGCGATTGCGAACAGAAACGCTGAAACAAGAATTCCGATTACATCACCCCATTTTCGAAATCCATGACCGATCCCATAAGCGGCACCCGCCACGATGATACCACCTACCATTCCAAATGGAGGGGTAAATGCCCAAAGCAGGAATCCTCGAAACAGCAATTCACTGCCGCATCCAATTAAAATTCCCTGCAAAGTGAATAGAGCAAGATCCTCGCGGGTTTCTATCAGCATGCCAGCAGCTTTGATTTTTCCTAATGCTTCGGCTCGTTGTTGATCGTTTGTCGGCCAGTTGGATGCCAGGACCATTCCTGCAGCGATGAAGACAGATATGCCCAGTCCGATTTGGCTACTCGCTGATGAGGGAAAGCCCAGCCCGAGTGCCTCAGCAGAACGTTCATTCGCCCACCAAACATATGTCAACAAGGCGAGTGGTGCGCCTATCATGACGACGCTTCGATATGCGCGTGTTTTCATGCTTGATGTGACAGGTTGGCGAATGGATCGAAGGCTAACAAGTAATTGCCGCGTCGGAATTGCGACACACAGCAAGATGATCAACATGCCGTCAATTGCATTCCAATGCTCAGGGAACTGAAAGGGCATTTGTGTCTACTCTGGGATAGATGGTTGCGAGCTCAGTTCGCGCGACTTTGTTCCCGGCATCCTTTTGGATACGCAGTGCACGTCATTGCTGATAAATGTGGTGTTGTGATCTGATCCAAACAAGGATTGTTGTCGTGAAAGTGTTTCAGGTGTGGCTCGCGAGCATCGGGCGCCAACTTCTTGTCATCACGGAACTTGATCGCAGGCGTTGCTGCAGCTCAGAGCAGCCCTCCGCCTGCATCGCTCTCGCGCTTCGCGCTCGCCGCGCAGGCACCTCCCCAACTTCGTTCTACCCTATGCACACATCTCTGAGAAAATAAGGGGACGGTTTACCTATTCCCCTCACGCTCGCTTGGACCGCGACCGGCAAGTCTTGTTTTGAACGAGCTGGCTGGCGGCGATGCCTAAATTGTGCCTTTGCTTCATTCAGGCCAGGCGCCGGGATTTTCGACTTTTTTGTCGAAGGCGCGGCGACACGCACATCCGCAAGCTCCTTGAACCCTGCAATCGACACCGGCGCCATATCGGGGAAGATGGCCCGGATATCCAGGCCGCCGCCGAGCGCCTCGATCTGCTTGCGCATCGTCGGGCGCAGGCACGGCTGGCCCGACCGCTGCCGCGCCAAGGGTGAGGACGACTTTGTGTGCGAGTGATTGCGAGGTGCGCCTTGCCTTCACCTCTTTGCGGCCACCGCGGCGGTTTACCGTTGCCGCCGCAGAAATGCGCGAATATAAGCTCATGCGACAATTTGTTCTATTTTTGTTTTCGGCGCTTTCGGCGATATTCGGCGCTGCAATTTGGATTCTGGGGGAGTCCATCTGGCCGGTTCGAAGCGCCCCCTCACCCTTTTTTTGCAAGGGCAAAAAAAGACCCTCTCCCGCAAGGGGAGAGGAAGAAGTGCGTTGCCGGAAATACTGTCTCCTCTTCCTCTCCCCTTGCGGGAGAGGGTCTTTTTTGCTTTTCGCAAAAAAGGGTGAGGGGTCCCGCTCGCTCACCCAACCACACAACCCACATCAAGGAACCTTTCCCATGGCTCACCAAGCCAAGCGCACCGCTGCGCGCGATGCGTTGTTTTTCGAAGCTCTTCAGAAAGGCATCGCCGTCCATGCGGCCTGCCTTGCCTCAGGCTACCAGCACAGCGCCGTCTACCGCTGGCGCAAGCAACACCAAGCCTTCGCTGACTTGTGGA
>VFKO01000512.1 GCA_009885515.1 Rhodobiaceae bacterium
AAGCGGGCGATGGCGCGATGACCATGCTGAGCGGATCAGCCGGTGTCATGATTTTCCAGCGTGTCCCCGATCTGCGGCAGGCTTTGGTGACGCTGGGTGTGTTTGGCATGTCGATGCTGGTTGTCACGCTCAACCTGCTGGCGTGGCCCGTAGCCGCGTTCGTGCGCCGCCATTATGGCGTTGAGCAGGGTTGGACGCTGTGGGAACGGACCTTGAGGCTCGCTGTCATGCTGACCAGCCTTGCGGTGCTTACTTTTGTTGTGGGATTTGGCGTGGTACTTATTGGCGCGGCGAGCGACAGCCCGTGGGGACTGGATTCAAGTCTGGATGAAAGGCTGCGCCTGTTCCAGCAGGTGGGGATCATTGGCGCGGCGGGCGTGCTGGCGGTTCTGCTGAATGTGATCCAGGCGTGGAGCAACCCGGTGCGTGGGTTCTGGGGACGCGTCAAGGAGAGCCTGGTGCTGGCGGGGCTGGCCGGATTGCTGTGGTTTGCATGGTCGATGAACCTGTTCGACCAGGCGTTGCGGTTTTAGACCTTGCGCACCGGTCCAGGATATCTGGCCACAGCGTCGTCGGAAGTCAATAAAGTGACACCTTCCACTTGCGCCTGGGCCAACATCATCCGGTCGAAGGGATCTTTGTGCAAGGGAGGAAGTTCTCCAGCCGCAATGGCGTGCTCGCTCGTCATGGCCAGTTCAAGCCAACCGTTTTCAAGCAACCCGCGACGCAGTCGGCGCGGCTCGATGCGAAAATCTTCACGGCCCAATTTGTGCTTGATCGCGACTTCCCAGAGACTTGCGGCGCTGAACCAGAGTTCCTGACCTGGCTCTTGCATCAGGGCGCGCGCTTGGGCCGAAAGTTTCGACGGTTCGCCCGCCGCCCACAGCAGCAAGTGCGTATCTACAAGAACGGTCACGCGCCCGTGCCGAACATACGCTCGATCTCGTCTTGCCCCATGCGATCGAAATCGTCGGGTACGGAGATCTCGCCTTGCATGAAGCCGAGTGGACGGCGCGCGGTGGCATCAGGTGTGTCGAGGGCTACGACCTTGACCAGAGGCTTGCCCGACTTGGCAATGATGAAGGTTTCGCCTTTTGCGGCCCTTTCGACAAGGCTGGACAGTTGGGTCTTTGCTTCGTGGATGTTTATCGTGCGCACTGACGGTTTCCTAATGAACTTAGTTTAGTGAGTTTAGTCTGTTTCTTTCGGAAATGCAAGCGTAATTTGGCCCTTTTTGAGCGGCGAAGGCTGCGGGCGGGCGCAGCCACTTCCCCCGTCAGGGGGGGAAGACAGAAAGCTCGCTTCAACGCGACGGCATTGCGCGCTTGATGATCGCATCCACATCGATCTGGGCATTGAAGGCGCCGTAGGTGCGCCAGGGTTCGTCGCCTAGCCTTGTGGCGATGAAGCCGTCGGCGACGGCTGCGGGTGCGTGTTGGGCGAGGAGGCTTGCTTGCAGCGTCAACGCCAGTGTTTCGACGAGGCGGCGGGCGCCGGGTTCGGTGACAGAAGCGAGGCTTTGTTTGGCGGCATCGATGGCTTTGTCTAACGCGGTGTAGGCACCGCGGGCCCTGTCGAGTTCGGCGAAGAGGGCGCCTTCGGTTTCGGGTTCGCGGGTCAGGGCGCGCAGGACGTCGAGGCAGATGACGTTGCCGGAGCCTTCCCAGATCGAATTCAGCGGCGATTGGCGGAACAGGCGCGGCAGGATGGATTCCTCCACATAACCTGCGCCACCGTGGCACTCCATTGCCTCGTAGACGAAGTTCACGACGCATTTGTTGAGCCAGTATTTTCCGATCGGCGTTGCGAGGCGCGAGAACGGGGCGGCGCTCTTGCCATCGTCGAACGAGCGCGCGATGCGGAAGGCGAGCGTGGTGGCCGCTTCGCTTTCGAGCGCGAGGTCGGCGAGGACGCGGGCCATCAATGGTTGGTCGATGAGCTTTTTCTGGAACGCGGTGCGGTGCGATGTGTGCCACAGCGCCTGCGCGAGTGCCTGGCGCATATAGGCGGCGGGCGCGATGGTGCAATCGAGGCGGGTGTGGTGGACCATCTCGATTATGGTTTTTACACCTCGGCCTTCTTCGCCGACGGCTTGCGCATAGGCGCCGTGAAACTCGATTTCGGACGAGGCGTTGGCGCGGTCGCCGAGCTTGTCCTTCAGGCGCATGATGTGCATGGCGTTGCGCTCGCCGCTGGGTGTCCAGCGCGGCACGAGGAAGCAGGTCAGGCCCTTGTCCGTGTAGGCGAGTGTCAGGAACGCATCGCACATGGGTGCGGAGCAGAACCATTTGTGGCCGGTGAGCGTGAAAGCGTCCCCGTATGTCTCGGCGCGCGTCGTGTTGGCGCGCACGTCGGAACCGCCTTGCTTTTCCGTCATCGCCATGCCAATGGTGACACCGCGCTTGGCGTTCGCCGGTTGCGAGGAGGCGTCGTAGCGGCCTGCGGTGATGCGTGGTTCCCACTCGCGGGCGAGGTTGGGTTGGTGGCGCAACGCGGGGAGTGCTGCATAAGTCATCGTCATCGGGCAGCAGACGCCTTGTTCGATCTGCGCCAGCATGTAGAGGATCGCGGTGTGCGCGACGTGGCCGCCCATGGGCGCGGTCCAGGCGAGCGAGGCGACGCCGCCTTCAAGGCCCAGCTCCATGAGTTTGTGATAGGATGGATGGAAGTTCACTTCGTCGATGCGGCGGCCAAAGCGGTCGAAGGTTTTGAGTTCGGGCGGGTTGCGGTTGGCCTCGAAGCTCAAGGCGATGACCTCGCTTGAGCCCGCACGGGTGCCGAAATTGTTCAGGTGGACCGCGTGCGTTTGGCCGCCCTCGCGCGTAACCGCCTCGAGCAAGGCCGCGTCGGTGGCGAAGAGATTCACATCCTCGAACGGCGGCGGCTGGTTGGTGACGTCGTGGGTGGCGAGGGCTGAGCGCGGCTTTAGTGGCGACATGGTGGTTTTGCCTGTTAGTAACAGATGCTCATTTTAGCACGCGTTGCGAAAGTGTGTCGAACAGCTCGTGCATGTGAGATGCACTTTGGCGCAAGCCCGTGTCCATCCACCAATGCATCAGACCTGAGAACGCGCCCGAGAGAAACACCGAGAGTTCGCGGCGATGTGCAGGTTCGATCAATGGATAGAAGCGCGCGAGGTTCGCCTCGGCGATGGGGTGGAGCTTGGCTTCACGCGCAGCTTGCGCGCGGGCGAATTGTTCCGACTTGGCGAGAGACAACGCGAAGTCGCGCGAGTGTTCGACGTGCGAGAAGACTCCGTGCGACGGCAACACACCACAGTAGCCGGGCTTTGTCCGTGCAGCCTCGTCGAACATGGCGACCATGTTGCCGTAAGAAGTGACGAGGAAATCGTCTTTGTCTGCGTAGTGCGCGTAGAAGGTTGAACGGCCGATGCCGGCCGCATTCGTTAAGGTGCGGATTTCGAGGGCATCGAGTCCGATTTTGGGGCCGAGCTCGATCAGCGCGTCGGCCAATGCCATGCGCGTGCGCTGTGTGCGCTTGTCGATCCCACGGCCTAATTGAGAGTTCTTAGACACTACACCCCTTGCTGTCTGGTAACGCGACCGCGCACGATTTCGTGAGTTTGGCGGTGGAGACAGTCCAGTCTATCACAGGCTAACGGCTGGGGTGGGTGTTCAATGAACCTTAAAACGTCCGACTTGAGAATGATGGAGGCGGTGGCCGCCGTCGTTATTCACAATAATATTGCGGCTTGGGCAACACTTGCGGCGGTTTCTGCCGGTGTTGCGTTACCCCTGTTGCCGGTGGTCAAACTCGCCTACCTGCTCTTTGCTTTCACCATGTTTATTTTGCTCTGGGTGAAAGTATGGGGCGAGACGTGGGCGGGTTTCGGGTTGATCTGGCCCGCCAGTTGGGGCCGCACGCTTTTCTATGGCTTCCTCTTGGTGGTGGCGCAGCTTGTTTACAGTAGCCTCGCGTTGCCCGTGATTGAGCAGACTGTGTCCCTGTGGACTGGAGCGGGTCCGAACAAAGCGGCGCAGGTTTTGGGTGCGGTGACCGGGAACTTGCCGCTCTTTCTTATCCTGTTGCCAGTGGTTTGGATTTTTGCGGCCTTCGGCGAAGAGGTGTTTTATCGCGGCTATCTGATGTCGCGCTTTGCGCAGTTCATGGGTGAGGGCAAAATTGCGTGGGGCGTGGCCCTCGTCGCTCAGGCGGTACTATTCGGCATCGCGCACTTGTATCAAGGTCCCGCTGGTGCTGTGGGTATCGGCATCGGCGCATTAATTTCCGGCTTGGGCACATTGGTGTGGGGGCGCAACCTCTGGCCCGCGATTATCGCGCACGGGGTGTTGGATACACTAGGGTTCACGCTGCTCTATCTAGGTAAACTCGGGCCACATTGAGGAGGACGTATGAATTTGAACAGAGCAGGCGCAGCGGCGCTTATTCTAGGCACGGTCGTCATGATTGGCGTGATGGCGCTGCATCCGTCGGGAGCGGCCGGGCATGGCGAGGCCCTGGCGAAGACTTTGCGGTTGGGCGTGATTGTCCACGCGGTTGCAATTGCGACTGCACCGGTTTTGACATTCGGCTTCTTCGCCTTGACGCGTAGTGTGGGGTTCGAACGACCGCTGCCGGCGCTCGGTTTTTTTGTGTACCTGTTCGGCGCGATCTGCGTGATGATGGCGGCCACGATGAGCGGGTTCGTGGCGCCACGCCTGATTGAGGCGCTGAGCATGGCGCAAGGCGCCGAGCGCGACTTGCTGCATGGCTTGTTGCGGCTGGAATGGTATCTGAACCAGTCCTTTGCGACTTTGCACGTGGCGTTGTTTTCCGGCGCGATCATGTTATGGGCGCTGAGTTGGCCGGACAAGGGCGTGTTAGGTGCCGCGATCCAGATTGCGGGGCTGGTGGTGAGTATCGGCGTGCTCGCCTGGCTCATTTCAGGGACACTTGAGCTCAACGTGCATGGCATGGGTGCGGTGGTGCTGGC
>VFKO01000028.1 GCA_009885515.1 Rhodobiaceae bacterium
CAATGTCGTTGCCATTCACCGCGGCGGCCTGCACACGGTTTACAGTATCGGCCCCGATCAGCATCTGGCGGCTGCGTTTTACCGCAACACCATCATTCACTTTTTTGTCAATGCGGCGATCATTGAACTGGCGTTGCTCAAAGCCAGTGAACAAAATGGTGAACGCGAGACCGCCTTTTGGGACGAGGCACTGCGGCTGCGCGATCTTTTGAAATTCGAGTTTTTTTTCAAGGACAAGACTGCGTATCGCTCTGGCATCGAGGCTGAACTCAAATTGCAAGTGCCTGCGTGGCGCGAGGCGTTGGGCGGCGGACGCGATCAGGTTTTGGTCCTCCTCAAAACGCTTCGGCCCATGGCTGCACCAGGTGTGCTGCGTTCATTCTTCGAAGCCTACGTAGTGGTTGCAGACACGCTGGACGCGCACGACCCCGGCGCCAATTTCGATGAACGCAAGTTTTTGACTGCGTGCGGCAATATTGGCCGGCAATACATGCTGCAAAAACGGATTCAAAGTGCGGAGTCGGTGTCGAAACATCTGTTCCAGACCGGACTGCAGCTGGCGCGCAATCAGAAACTGCTCGACATGACCGACAACATGGCGGCGCGGCGTACGGCGTTTGCGGTCTCGCTACGCGATATCATGCGGCGGATCGATACGATCGAAGCGCTGGCTGCCGAACGCGACCGCGAGCGGCCGCGTTAGGGCTTTCGCTTTTTCTTCAAGCCCAGCAATTTGCGGCCGCCGTCGGGCCAGTCTTCCAGTGTCGCGACGTAGAGATCGCGCACGGCCTCGATTCTTTCTTCGAGGTCGTCGAGGGTCCAGTCGTGGGTGGAGATGGGCGGCAGGACGGTGACTTCGATCGTGCCGGGACGCATGAAGAAGGCGTCGCGACTGCCGATGTCATCGGCGTTACGGATGACTATGGGCACGATGGGAATGCCTGCCGTCATGGCGATGCGGAAGGCGCCCTTCTTGAAGGGCAGGACCTCGCGCGTTTTGGCGCGGGTGCCTTCGGGGGCGATGACGATGGAGATGCCTTCGCGCGTCAGCGTGGTGACCTGCTTCAGGGCTTCGACGGATTTCTTGGCGTCGGAGCGGTCGATGAAGGCCACTTTCATCAGGCGGCCTGCGGGGCCCATGATGGGATGACGTTCAAGCTCCTTCTTGGCGACGCCGCTGAAATCGACCCGGACAATCTTGCCAACGATCAGCGCGTCGAAGTTGGTGCGGTGATTGAAGATGAAGACGGCCGGGCGATGCGACCACAGGTGCTCTTCGCCATCGACATTGATTTTCACGCCGGCGAAGGCGTGAAGCACATCCGTCAACGCGGGCGTCATCACATTCATGGCGGCGCGAACATCGTTGTTCAGGAACCCTGCGGCCGCTGCGAGGGCGGCGATGGGACCTGCAGCGGAGAGTGCCGCCACTGTGCGCCCGACGGTTTCCAGGCTTGGCCTGCCCCGGCTGTTGAAGCGCAAGACGGGCCAGTTGTAAGCGCGCGCCACGCCTTCCAGGCCCGATTGCGGGTTGGTGGGGCGCGGGTTGCCGACGCTTTTCATGAGAGGCACTTCTTCATTGCCGTCGGCATAGGCGTAAGAACGCGTGAGATCGAGGCGCAATTTTTTGGCAAGCGTTTTGACGGCGTTGGCTTTGCCTTCACCCCAGAGTGGAGCTGCCAGCGGTCTGCCGGTCATGCGGCCATCGACGACTTCGAAGCGCGTACAAAGAACGTTTTCGATGCCGAGATAGCGCGCGGGCGGTTCGACCTGAAATGGAGTCGCGGACGATGCCAGGATCAGCGTATGGCCTTTGGCGCGATGAGCGTCGATGCGGCGCTTCATTTCGGGAAACAGGCGATCGACGATGCGCGCTTTGAACAGCTTTTCGCCTTCGATCATCAATTCACGTTCGTTGCGGCCTTTCCAGTTGGCGGCTGTGAACGCGATCAGGTCGTTGAAACTGGCAGCGCCCAATGCCCCGCGCACCGCAATATTTGCAAGACCCAAAAATTCACTGGCACTAACCTGACCACGCATGATGCGGGCCTGGGCCATGTCGAGCGCGGAGTAGCCCGCGATGAGTGTGCCATCAAAATCAAAGACGGCAGCAATCGATTTGCCGGATGGTCCTTGTTCTATTTCTTCGATGGAACCGGGGCGCGCGGGCTTGACGGCTTGTGCCGGTTTGCGCGGCCTCGCCGTCAATATTTTTTTGACCAGTGCTGGCTTTTCTAGTTCGGCGGTCATCGGCCCCTCGACGCTCGTCACTTGAGCCTAAACCTCAAGCGCATGGCCGGTCAAAGTGAATGCGCGAAGAACATAGGCAAGAAATCGTAAAAAATCGAAAACACGGGCGGCGTCGCCGGTTAGCAGGCGCTTAACCGGCCGGAAAATCCGCTACGAGTGCGGGCCTGGCTGGCAACTTGTCCAGGAGCGCGATCAATTCGCCGCGGGCCTGGGCGTTCGACAGCTGGTGGCGCTCGGCCAAGATAAGCTCGTTCTTGAGCGAGTGTTCCAGGCCCACCAGCTCTGTCACCCTGACCTTGTAGCCGTTGGCTTCGAGGTAGAGAGCGCGGATCACGTTGGTCAGGTTGCTGGCAAATTCACGGCGCTGGATGGGATGGCGCCAGAGCTGGTGCAGGGGATGTCGGGACTGGTCTTCGAGCTGGCGTGACACTTCCGCCTGGCAGCAAGGTACGAGTGCGACAACCCGGGCTTTGTGGCGCAAGGCAAAATTGATGGCGTCGTCAGTGGCTGTGTCGCAAGCGTGCAAGGCTGTAACCATGTCGATCTTACCGTCGAGAGAAACCTCGCCGATGTTTCCCGAAACAAAGGTCATGCGATCAAAGCCGCTGAGGCGCGCGAGATTTTCTGCGGCCTCCATCAATGGGCCGCGCGCTTCGATGGCAATCACCGCAGCGTCCGGTTTCGAGGCGAATATCAGGTCGTAAAGGATAAAGCCCAAATAGGATTTTCCAGCACCGAGGTCGGCAAGACGGACAGCGGCGGTTTCTTCAAACAGGCGATCCAGTGACGGGCGTAACACTTGCACCAGATGAAGGACCTGCTTCAGCTTGCGGCGGGAATCGGCGTTCAGCGCCCCGTCACGGGTTACAATATGCAGGGCTTTCAACAATTCCACAGACTGGCCCGGCCAGAGATCCTTCAATTGGTCCTTTGACTGGTTGGGTTGTTTCGATTTACTCATGGGGGTGTCGTCTACACGGTCAGCCAGGGCGTTGCGAGTATGAAGTTGACGCGCCGTGATGCCTTGCTGGCCACCGCCGCACTTGCAGCACTCAGCGCGTCCCCGGCAATCGCCGAAACCGGCGAGGACGGGATCGGCGACGTGGAAGATATCGTCAACTATGGCTGGTCGACGATGGAGCCTGAACCGCGCTCGGAGATCGAGTTCGAAGATACGGTTTATCTGAACGAGGTGGTTGAGACCGGCGAAGAGAGCGCGCTTGTTATCACGTTCTCGGACGGATCGAAGTTGACGCTGGGCGAAAGCGCCAGGGTTGTGATCGACAAGTATGTTTACAGTCCGGCAGGCAGCGATAGTTCGCAGGTGCTGACGCTGACGAAAGGCGCTTTCAGGTTTCTCTCCGGCGCCATGCCAAAAGCGAATGTGCAGATCAAAACACCCGCCGTCTCGATCGGCATTCGTGGCACCGAACTCATCTTCGATGTGGCTGACGACGGTGAAACCGAGATGTCGGCAATCTCAGGCGAAGCCGATTGCACGGACGGCGCTGGCGAGACCTTGACGGTTACCATCGACGAGTCGGTGCTTGTTGGCGCCGACCGGAAATTCCGGGGCCGGGTCCGGCGCTTTAGGCATAAGTCACGCTCAATTGCGATTGCCGAGGGTTTGGGCGGCGCGCGCAAACGCTGGCGCATTCGCAAAGTCCGGCGTCGGCGCGTGGTCAGGCGTCACCGGCGCCGCAATAACTAGGCGCGCAAGGCTCTAGAATCCAAGGCATTTTGCCGCTCGACAGGGCGGGTGCGAGCGGCTATCTCCTCGCCCTCCATGACCGATCTCAGCCACATTCGCAACTTCTCGATCGTTGCCCATATTGACCACGGCAAGTCCACGCTTGCCGACCGCCTGATCGAGTTTTGCGGCGCGCTCGACGCGCGCGACATGAAAGCCCAGGTGCTTGACTCGATGGACATCGAGCGCGAGCGCGGGATCACGATCAAGGCGCAGACCGTCCGGCTGACGTACCGGGCAAAAGACGGCAAGACTTACATTCTGAATCTCATGGACACGCCGGGACATGTGGACTTCGGCTATGAGGTTTCGCGCTGTCTGGCGGCTTGCGAGGGGGCGCTGCTTGTTGTTGATGCCAGTCAGGGCGTCGAGGCGCAGACGCTGGCCAATGTCTATCAGGCGATCGATGCGGGGCTCGACATTGTGCCGGTGCTCAACAAGATTGACCTGCCCGCCGCCGAGCCCGAGCGTATCCGTCAGCAGATCGAGGACGTGATCGGCATCGATGCTTCGGAGGCGGTGTTGATCTCGGCCAAAACCGGGCTCAATATTCAAGACGTGCTTGAAGCGGTGGTCACACGCCTTCCCCCGCCCAAAGGCGAGCTCGAAAGGCCATTGAAGGCGCTCCTCGTCGACAGTTGGTACGATGCCTATTTGGGGGTCGTGGTGCTGTTTCGCGTCATCGACGGTGAGGTTAAAAAGGGTCAACGCATCAGGATGATGGCCGCGAATGCGGTGTATGAAGTCGACCGCGTCGGCATGTTCACGCCCAAGCGCGTTGCGGTCGACAAGGTCTTGCCCGGTGAAATCGGCTTCTTGACGGCGGCCATCAAACAGGTCGCCGACACCAAAATCGGCGACACGATCACGGACGAACGCAAGGGCACCGAGACGCCGCTGCCGGGATTCAAGAAGGCGCAGCAGGTCGTGTTCTGCGGCTTGTTCCCCGTCGATGCGGCCGAGTTCGAGGAGCTGCGCGAAGCCATTCAGAAGCTGGCGCTGAACGACGCCAGTTTCTCGTATGAAATGGAGACGTCGGCGGCGCTGGGCTTTGGTATGCGCTGCGGCTTTCTGGGGTTGCTGCACCTCGATATTATTCGCGAACGGCTGGAGAGGGAGTTCAATCTCAACCTGATCACGACGGCGCCTTCGGTGATCTATCATATTCACATGACGAATGGGGACATGATCGAGCTACACAATCCGGCGGACATGCCGGATGTAGTGCGGATCGAGAAAATCGAGGAACCGTGGATCACGGCGACGATTTTGGTGCCGGACGAGTATCTGGGGTCGGTTCTGAAACTGTGCGAGGACCGGCGCGGGCGGCAGATTGATCTGACCTATGCCGGCAACCGGGCGCTGGTGAAGTATTCACTGCCACTGAACGAAGTGGTGTTCGATTTTTATGACCGGCTTAAGTCGGTCAGCCGCGGCTATGCCAGTTTCGATTATCACATCGATGACTACCGCGAAGGCGATCTGGTGAAGTTGTCGATTCTGGTCAATGCCGAACCGGTGGATGCGCTTTCGATGATCGTCAACCGCCAGCGCGCCGAGATGCGCGGGCGGGTGATGTGCGAAAAGCTGAAGGATCTGATCCCGCAGCATTTGTTCCAGATTCCGATTCAGGCTGCCATCGGCGGCAAGGTGATTGCGCGCGAAACGATCCGCGCCATGCGCAAAGACGTGACGGCGAAGTGTTATGGCGGCGACATAAGCCGCAAGCGCAAACTGCTCGACAAGCAGAAGGAAGGCAAAAAGAAGATGCGCGAATTCGGCAGCGTCGAAATTCCGCAAGAGGCCTTCATCGCGGCGCTGAAGATGGATGAGAATTGAGGCGCTTGGCTAGCGAACACAAAAATACTCGTCATCACCGGCCTTGTGCCGGTGACCCAGTCGGCGCGTGTCTACGCGACGGAATGGCATTCTGCTCGGAAATGCGGCGAATCTTTCCGCCGCGCCGACGCGCGGCGGCTGGGTAGCCGGGACAAGAGCCCGGCTATGACGGGAGTTTTTGCGTTTGATGTTTCGCACCATCACAGCTGCGGTTGTGTAACACTGACCACAAGTTGCCGTGCGCGCAGTCCGGAAGCATTTGTGCGCAAGCGATCACACCGCGTTCGGCCTCGGCTGGGTTACAATTCGTCGCATCACTGATTCGTCCATCGGTGCAGGAGAACCCTCCCATGCTGACCAAGGCTCAACTCACGTCCATTTTCCCCAAGGCTGTCGATTCTGATCTCCAGGCCTTTATCAGTTTCGGAGAGCAGGCTTTGAGAGAGTCTGGCATTTTGCAGGGGCTAACGCGGCTGCAATATTTTCTGGCGCAGCTGGGGCATGAGTCCAATGGGCTGACGCACCGCGAGGAAAACCTGAACTATTCCGCGACGCGGTTGATGGAGATTTGGCCGAGCCGGTTTCCGACGTTGGCGATTGCGCAGAAGTATGATCGTGACCCCGAAAAGCTCGCCAACTTCGTTTATGGCGGGCGCATGGGCAATGTGAACCCGGGCGACGGCTATAAATATCGCGGGCGTGGTTACATCCAGCTGACGGGGCGAGAGACATATCGCGAAATCGGCAAGGTCGCGGGGCTGGATCTGGAAGGCAGTCCTGAACTGGCGGCCAAGCCCGAGAATGCGATCAGGATCGCGTGCGCCTTCTGGACGTGGAAAAAAATAAATCCGTCCTGCGACGTGGGCGACTTCACCGCGGTGACCAAACGGATCAATGGCGGGACAAACGGACTGACGGACCGGTTGGAGTGGTTGAGCAAGGTGCAGGCCGTGGTGAAGGTGGCGCCGGCGTCTTCGACATCCACGCCGGCGGTGAGCCAGCCGCCCGTCACCACGCCTGCCAAGCCGCAGCCCAAACCGCAGCCCAAACCGCAGCCGAACGAGAGTGCGGTAAACTTGTCGAACACTGCCGTTCTGGAGGCGCAGAAAAAGCTGACGCGGCTTGGGTACTATCAGGGCGTCATGGACGGCATTTATAATCAGCTTTTGCGCGCGGCGCTGTGGGCGTTCCAGAAGGACGAGGATCTGCCGCAGACCGGACGGCTGGATACACGCACGCGCCAGGAGCTGAATGTTTAGCGGTTGAGCGCTGCGGCCAACCGCTTGTGCAACCCCTCGCGCCACGCGCCCGACAGTGCCGGGGCGGCGAGGACTTTTTCTGCCACGTCGCTCATCACGCGCGGGTGATAGACGGCGATGAAGGCTTCGCGGACCGATGGTTGGTTTTCCCTGGTGTGGAGGCGCGCCAGAGTGCCTTTCAGCGGGGCTGAGCCTGGCTGCAACACGCGAAAATACCATCCCGTCCGTGTACTGACGGTCATGCGAGCAGGAAGATCTTCGCGGCCGGTGAACATGGCGAATTTGAAACAGGGAGCGCGGGGCTGGCTGACCTCGAGGATGACCTGGCCCCAGGCGAACTGATCGCCGATGCGGATCGCGTGTTCGTCCGCACCTCGCAGGGTGAGGTTTTCGCCGAAGGAAGCCGGTGCGGCGTCGAAGCCCGCTTCGGCTTTCCACCACGGCCAATGATCAGCCGGATAGGCGTAGACGGCTTTGTCCGCGCCGCCGTGGACGGTCAGATCGGCCTGGCCGTCGCCTGCTATGTTGGTGGTGTCGACGTCCACTGTGTCACCCCTCAGCGGCGATTTGCGAATGCCGCTAAACACGGGCTGGCCCTGCCAATGCCCCAAGGGGGCGGGTTGACCGGCACTGACCGCCAAGAGTTCGAGTGCGAGACTCACGCGCGCTTTATAGCGGGGTCAGGCGAATTCGTCGCGCTCGCGGAAGACGATGGCCAGAAATACGCCGGTGACGCCGAGGACGGCGAAGGCCGGCAACGACAAGATGGCGGCCAAGGCTTCGTTCACGGGGGCTGGCACCAGGCCCGCAAACCAGAATTTGAAGCTTTGCACGCCGGTCGCTGTAAACAGCCCCCAGACGTTTTCGAGCGTCCGCAAGACGGGCTCTTTCCCGCTTTCGAGCATCGTCACCACGTCGGCGCCCAAAAACATGAGCCCCAGGACGATCAAAATCAACGCAATGAACCGGAACAAAATCATAATTCTAGTGCCCCCACACTTTGGGCGGGATGCTAGCCGACCTTTGGGGGCGCGCTCAAGGTTTATGCCCAAGGACAGAATGGTCAGCAGGGGCAGTAATCCGCGACTTTTATGTTGCACTTTCACCTTGCGGCAAGAAAGTCTCGCTCTATAGTCCCGCGCCTTGTCCCTATGGCGACAATGGACAGATGGCCGAGTGGTTTAAGGCGC
>VFKO01000627.1 GCA_009885515.1 Rhodobiaceae bacterium
AATTAACGGGACGCTTTATGTAACTGAGACACGGCATACATCAATCAGAAAGGGATGAAGTCGCTTTTGTATTGGAGATGTGAATGGAAAAAATGGAGTCAGCCCCCCCAATTCGTCCTGGATTCCTGGCCGTAGATTTTCGCCGAAGAGATAAGTGCACTGTCACCGTAACCCAACCGTCTCGAGTCAATCTATATCGAGGATGGCGATCATGCTGTTCGTCGCGACCGTTTGGCCGGATAAACACAAAAAGCAAGCGTCGAGACACGGTGAATTAGAATCATGTTGTCGAAATCGTTTCCAACGGGGCTTGCGGCCAAGGTGGCTGCGATCACGCCCCACCTCGCCATCGGTATCAGCGAGCCGCCGAGCCAGCCGTGAACCCCCGATTGTAGCCGTCCTGAAAGCTATTCTCGCCAATCCTCGGGATAGGACAGATAGGTGGAATCGGCGGGATGCATCCAAATTGACGATAGCAATATCCGGCCTTGTAGCCAGATTGAAAGCCATCGCAATAATCGCTTGCCTTCGCCATTCCTGACGCGATTAAGACTGAGCCGATAACCGCGGCGAATAGTGCTTTCTTCATTTTGCACTTGCGCTCCCTGCGCAGTTTGTGATGCGCTTTTTGTAGCAATTATTTGAGCCTACCCCTATCGACCAGGTCGGGCAATCACCCACTTGCGATTGGTCGAAGTCAGGCTATGTCTGCCACAATGTGGCCCCATTCCTGACTGACCTTGGCGCCGTCATTAGCAAAGTCGGGCCAAAGATGATCGGAAGCATTGCCAAAGCTTCATTCTGCGCTGGGGTGATCGGTGTTGCTTTGGTGCCGGCCAGTGCAAAGATACCTCCGCCGCCCGGCAGCATTGTCTCTCAAGTGGTCGTGCAGGTCTTTGATGGCGACGGCCTGTGGTTGGACGATGGAGATGGTAACCCCAAGTCATACCTCCAGGTCCGGTTATTTGGAATTGACGCGCCTGAGTTCAACCAACCTGGCGGGCAAACCGCGAAGCAATTTCTTTCCGGGATGATCAAGGGTCAGCGCGTTCGCTGCTCAGTCATGCTCATTGACCGGGACAAACGACCGGTTGGCATTTGCCTGAATGATGCGGGCCGGGACCTGTCATGCGCCGTAGTCTGGGCAGGGCGAGCACGGGCCACAGACTCAAGGTACTTTCCGTGCGACAGATCCATGCAGCCTCCACCAGGTCCAGCGCCATTCTGATAACTTCAGGCGAACTCTTGGGGCCAGTGCCGACTTTGCCGGGTTTGTGGTGTGCTCAGGGGAATCGGGTGAACGGGTTTTCTGATTCTTTTCGACCGTCCAGACGGTCATCGGCGTTCGGAAACGTCTCCAGAGGGCACGCCCGGATTCAAAAATTACCAAAACCGCCGTTCACCCGATTGCCCTGGTGGTGTGCTGAGGTTGTGTTTCCATTTCGATGTTTCAGTGACAGTGCTGGAGTGCACGTAATTGATGCGCCACACACGCGCTCCTGGCGCGGACCGCAGCCGACACACAGAGGAGAGTTAAGTGCACT
The DNA here is from genome assembly GCA_009885515.1 of Rhodobiaceae bacterium. Classification (GTDB taxonomy): domain Bacteria; phylum Pseudomonadota; class Alphaproteobacteria; order Micropepsales; family Micropepsaceae; genus SZUA-430. The sequence goes on from VFKO01000627.1 coordinate 1,545, forward strand.
GTCAATGAAACACCTACCGAAAGTCCAAATTTCACTCTGGAAGTAGGCAACGCTTGTGACTATGCCGTTTGGTCGATTTCTTATCTCACGGAGATTTGCTATTGGCTGGGCCTGTTGAAACCACATTTCGTGGAAGTGGAGAAATAGGGTCGTCCAAATTTCGCCAAAGTCTTTAGAGAAGATTGTAGACGGGTGGTTGGACGTATCCCATGGTCAATGAAGACGGATTCTTGGCAGTACTAAATGTTTACGAATATGCCTCATCCAAACGGTTGGTGGCAGGGCCATGCGCCGATGGTCGGTTTTTCGACCTGAATCGAGATTTCAGTTTTGCAGCCCGCGAACCTCTTTGGTTATCTCGAGAAACAAAACTGCGAGATACCTACTGTCGAATCGAGGTCGAGTCTCACGGGATTGGGAAAGCAAGGAAGTTGAAACAAGTTCGGATATGGAATGCGAACAAGAGACATGAATTTTCGGTTGATCCCAATGTGCCGCTTGAACTTCGAATGAATGTGAGTCCGTCGAAATATTTTTCGGGCGAAGAATTGGCGTTCGCAGGAGTTTCTCCCGGACACCCGATGGGATTGTCGCTGGTGATTCCCGTTCCAATTGCTCTTCTTGCATTTTCTCAGGGAGGATGGGCCGAGTACGCTGTGTTGGCTAGCCTAATGGGTTTTTTAGTCTTGGCGGCAACCTGGCGACCGGGAAGCAAGGAGAAAATTGCGCAAGTGATCGAAGCGAAGGACAGGTTGCGATGCGCAAAAAAACAGCAATTCATCCAAAACGCTTCGAGTCTTGAATGGTGGAAGACTCTCAGTGGGGTAGAGTTTGAGAATGCTGTAGCAATGTTGTTTTGTGACAAGGGTTACTTGGTAGAATTTACACCTCGTTCAAGCGATGGCGGGGTAGATTTGAAAATGCAAACTGAAGAGTCAAGAGTACTTGTTCAGTGCAAGGCGTACGGAAAGAACGTGGGCGTTGCTGCCGTTCGTGAGTTAATAGGAGTGCGGGCGCAATTTGATGACCCACATGAAGCATGGTTAGTCAGTCTGGCAGGCTTTTCAAAACAGGCCGAAGAGTTGGCTTCACGAAATGGAATCAAGCTCTTTTCGATAGCCCAACACCATTTGAACCTCCAATCATAACTGAATTCGAGTGATTATCACGCTCGCTCATCTGGTCTCAGGAAATCGCGAAAATACGAAAATAAAAATGATGGGGTCAGACACCCAATTCGTCCTGGATTCCTGGCCGTAGATTTTCGCTGAAGAGATAAGGTCGCGGTAGGGACGGTCATTGCTGACCGCCCCCCGCACAGATCCGGACTGGCGGAATTCCCGCATCCGGCTCCTAAGACGAGTGCATGACGTGGAAGCGTTGCTCGGGCCATGGATGCAAAACGCGCGGAACAGGCAAATGGCGATCAACGAATTTCTGCACACCGTCCCATGTGAGGTGGCGTTGCTGACTCCGGCGTCGTAAGACGCGAAGCCACCGCTCCTTCACCTGTTGTCGGAATGCCGATAGGGATGTGCTATTGGTTGGAACCGCGAAGTACGCGAAGTATCCGCGCAATACGGTCGCCAGCCAGCGCCCCTGTTCGTCTATCGTTGCATGCATGTGTTTGCGCAAAGTGTCTTTGATCGCTTTCAGCTTGACGCGCTTACGCTTGGCCTGGGTCTTACGACCGAGTTTGAAGCCCGTGCCGTCCTTCTTCCTCGCGCAATAATGCGTGAAGCCGAGAAAGTCGAACGTCTCGGGCTTGCCCTCCCCCCGTTGGTTGCGGTCGTCGATGGCAGTCTTGCCGAACTCGATCAGCCGCGTCTTTCCAGGGTGCAAGCTCAGACCGAACTGCGCCAACCTGCTATGCAATTCTTGTAGGAACAACTCCGCGTCCTCACGGTGCTCGAACCCCAGGACGGTGTCGTCGGCGTAGCGAACGACGATCATGTCGCCATGGCTTTGCCGTTTGCGCCACCGCAGAGCCCAAAGATCGAAAACGTAGTGCAAGTAGATGTTCGCCAGGAGCGGGCTGATCACCGCGCCCTGTGGCGTACCTTGCGTCGTCGCAATCTCGAGACCTTCCTCAAGCACACCCGCCTTCAGCCATTTCCGGATAAGACGGATGACGCGCTTGTCGCCGATCCGGTGCTCAACGAACTTGATCAGCCAATCATGATTGACTGTGTCGAAGAACGAACTGATATCGGCATCGAGAATCCAATTCACCTTTCGTCTTGCGATTCCGTATGCGAGCGCATCCAGCGCATTGTGCTGACTGCGCCCGGGCCGGAACCCATAGCTAAAGCCCAGAAACTCCGCCTCGTAGACCGGCGTCAGAATCAAGACCAGCGCGGCCTGGACGATCTTGTCCTCCAAGGCTGCGATGCCGAGCGGCCGTAATCTGCCGTCAGGCTTGGGAATAAACTTCCGCCGTGACGGCAGCGCCCGATACGTTTGCGCGTGCACGCGCCCGTGAAGGTCGGCAAGCCGCACTTCAACGCCGTGCGCGTACTCGTCCCATGTCATCCGGTCAACACCGGGTGCAGAGTTGCGCTTCAGATTGAAGAACGCCTCACGCATGGCATCGACCGTCATATGATGGAGGAGCGCTGTCTGTTTCTCCTGCTTGTCTCTGGTAATCGCTTCACGTATGCGTCCCTGCGCCTGTGACACGGAGACCCGGCCCTGCGTCCGGACCGTGCTTTGCAGTTCCGCATTTCTCGTCTTCGCGCCGCTTCCCTCCACGCGCTCCGCAGCGGATACGCCCGCCTTGTTCGCACGCTTCACAGGTACTATCAGCGTGTCCGACTTCTCCACACCTTGTCTCATTGGCTTTGGCTCATCACCTTCCCTTTGATGTCTCGATCTCGACAGATCGAGACCAGTATGGAGACCTCCCGGTTCCCGTGTAGAAAGCGTCGATACATGCCAGGGTCTTCGACGACGCCGGGGCGAGCTTGATCTTGCAATGATCGTTCAAGCGCGTGTTGCCTTCTGTCAGTACAACGACATCGGCCCCCGGAATTGGGTGCTTTCGCCGCTCAATGGCTGGCCTATATCATCCCCTGTCAACGCTTCACCGGACACCTCGCGGTGCCAAGCGCATGACTCGGGGTCAGCGTGGATAGCTCCTCCTTCACTGTAGCGGACTTGCACCGCCTACTTTCTACCGGTCTCCCGGCGCACTGCACTGTCACCGTAACGACGAGAGCGTGAATTTTTGACTTGAATTTTTTTGCCTGTTGTTCTAACTTTGTTCCTGAGCTGGTTTGGCTGGCCGCTTGCGCTTTGATTTGGGCGCCGTTTGTCCGAAAAAAATCATGCGGCAAGTTGGCAGAAATGGAGTGAGCTTGGTGCTTTGAGGTTACAGTTGTTGCCTGGATGGCACCCAGATGTTGTGATTTTGGATTTTCACTTGTCTTTTTGCATTTAGGGGTCAGGCATTTGCATTTGATAAAATGGCTTAAAACATGGGTTTTTGTTTTATGAAAATGGCTAAAAACCGTCTTATTGCAAAATTGCATGCAAAAAGGGGGGGTGTGGGGGGGGCCCCCTCACGACCGCAAGGGAGTTCGGATGGGCAAAAATGTAGTTGGCTTTGGGCACCGGCCGCCCACTGAGGGTGAGTTTGCGGCGCATCCGGCGGGCACCAGCGGGCGCGGGGCGTTCAGCAATGGCTCGGGCCGTTTTGAGAGCGAGCACCGGGTGCTGATCGACGATGGTTGGGGGACGCTGGACGATGAGGCGCCGGCGCTGAAAACTTCGGTCGGGATCGACGCAACGCGCAGCATCATTGCGCGAAACGTGTCCCCTTATCTTCCGTTCGACCGCTCGATCAATCCCTATCGCGGGTGCGAGCATGGCTGCATCTATTGTTTCGCGCGGCCGACGCATGCGTTTCTGGGATTGTCGCCGGGACAGGATTTCGAAGCGCGTTTGTTTGCCAAGCCCAAGGCGGCCTCATTGCTGGCGGCCGAGTTACGCAAGCCCGGCTATAGCGTGCGGCCGATGGCACTGGGCACCAATACCGATCCCTATCAGCCGATCGACGGGCGGTTTCAGATTACGCGCGAGATTTTGAAGGTGCTGTGCGACTTCCGCCATCCGGTGGCCATTGTCACCAAATCCAACCGGGTGCTGCGCGATATCGATATCCTGTCGGAGATGGCGTCGATGAATCTGGCGCGGGTGGCGCTTTCGGTGACGACGCTGGACCGCAAACTGGCGCGGACGATGGAGCCGCGGGCGCCAACGCCGGATCGCCGGCTAGAGGCCATCGCCAAGTTGTCGGCTGCCGGGATTCCGACCGCGGTGATGACGGCGCCGATTATTCCGGCGCTTAACGATCACGAGCTCGAGGCGATACTTGAACGCGCCTATGAGGCGGGGGCGCGCAATGCGGCCTATGTGGTGTTGCGTCTGCCGCTGGAGATCAAGGATCTGTTCGCCGAGTGGCTGGAAGCGCAGCAGCCGGGGCGCGCCAAGCATGTGATGTCGCTGATCCGCTCGATGCGCGGGGGCAAGGACTACGACGCGGAATGGGGAAAACGTATGAAGGGCACAGGCGTTTATGCGGATTTGATCGCCAAGCGCTTCAAGCTGGCTTGTGAGCGGCTGGGGCTCAATCAACAATGGCCAGCGCAGCGGGTTGATTTGTTTCAGCCGCCGCCAAAAGCGGGCGATCAGATGCAGTTGCTGTGATGGATTTTTTTGATGCCGCACTTTGATCGCGAACGGAGAATTGGTGGGCAGGTGGCCGGAGTCGATGAAGCGGGGCGCGGGCCACTGGCCGGGCCGGTCTATGCCTGCGCGGTCATTCTTGATCCGGCGCGCCTGCCCACAGGCATCGACGATTCCAAAGCGCTTTCCGATGCCAAACGCGAGAGCGCCTTTGCGCAGGTGATGGAACGCGCGCTGAGTGTGGGGATCGGGGTGGCCGATGTGGCCGAGATCGATGCGCTGAACATATTGCAGGCGACGATGCTGGCGATGCGGCGGGCGGTGGATGAGTTGGCGATTGCGCCGGCGCACGTTCTTGTCGATGGCAATCGCCTGCCCGCCCTGCCCTGCCCTGGCGAAGCGATTATCGGTGGCGACGCGACGGTGCTGTCGATTGCGGCGGCCTCGATCATCGCCAAGGTGACGCGCGACCGGGTGATGTGCGAACTCGACGCTTTACATCCCGGTTATCATTGGGCGCGCAACAAGGGCTATGGCACCGCGGACCATTTAGCGGCGCTGCAACGACTGGGTGCGAGCGTTCATCATCGCAAAACATTCGCGCCGGTTGCTCACATACTGATGACGACGTGAATTAACTGAGTTATGCACAGCCCAACGAAAGGGGGACGCTATATCTAGTGTGTGAGGGAGTTGAGGATTCAATATCGATTCAGGCGTTAACTTTCTGATTCAAAACACTTATTGACGGCGAGTCCGGCGTGACTCAAGGTGCCCAGCGTTAGAGCCGGTTGCGTTAGGGCAT
>VFKO01000369.1 GCA_009885515.1 Rhodobiaceae bacterium
CACGCTCAGGCGCATCGTCCTGCCGCGCGCCACGTTGATCACCCCGAACCTTCCAGAAGCCGAAGCCCTCACCGGCCGCACCATCGAAACCCCGCACGCCATGCGTGAAGCCGTCAAACACCTGCTCGACCTCGGCCCCCGTGCCATTCTCCTCAAAGGCGGACATTTGCCCAGCGACGACATCATCGACATTTACGCCGGCCCCGAAGGCACGCAGGAGTGGCACTCCAAACGCATCGCAACGCGCCACACCCACGGCACCGGCTGCACCCTTGCATCTGCCATCGCGACAGGATTGGCTCAAGACATGAATGCAATCGATTCGATCTCCCGCGCCCGTGCCTATGTGCGCCGCGCCATCGAAACCGCGCCGGGTCTGGGGCAGGGACACGGCCCCCTCAACCACGCCCACACCATTCGTCAGTTCACGGAGGAATAGTCATGGAACTCAAACTCTGGCAAGTCGACGCCTTCGCGGACAAACCCTTCGAAGGCAACCCCGCAGCAGTTATTCCGCTCACCACCTGGCTGAGCGATGAAACAATGCAAGCCATCGCCGCCGAAAACAATCTGTCGGAGACGGCGTTCTTCGTGCCCGAAGCGGGTAAGGGAGCCGGCCACTATCATCTACGCTGGTTCACTCCCACCGTAGAGGTTCCGCTCTGCGGCCACGCCACCCTGGCCAGCGCCTATGTTGTGCTTACCCACCTTGAGCCCAAACTCAACCGGGTAAACTTCTCGACCCAAAGCGGCGCGCTGACAGTTGATCGCGGCGAAGCAGGAATGTTCCACATGGCGCTGCCTGCCTATCGCTCCGAACCACATCCAGAAGCCGAAGATTTCCTCGAGGCCCTTGAAGAAGCGCTCGACATCACGCCGCTTGAAGTCTTCAAAGCCAACTACGCCATTGCCCTGTTCGCCTCCGCCGATGAAATTCTCGAAGCTGAATCCGACGGCATTCTCGCCGACGCCCTCGAAGAATTCGAAGAAGATGGCCTCATCATCACCGCACCGGGCGGCGACACCGGCTTCGATTTCGTCTCCCGTTTTTTCGTGCCCGGCAAAGGCATCGCCGAAGACCCGGTCACCGGTTCGGCACATGCGGCCCTGGTGCCTTTCTGGGCCAAGCGCCTGGGCAAAGCCAAACTCACCGCTCGTCAACTGAGTAGCAGAGGCGGCACCCTGATCTGCGAAGAACAGGGCGAACGCGTCCTCATCAAAGGTAAAGTGGCCCCATATCTGGAAGGCGTAATCCGCATCTGACATCCAGTCGCCGCTTAGTTGGGCGGCCCATAGCAGGTCTGCGGCGCATCGCTGCGCAGTGCGCATACGATCCGCCCGCCCGCCTCGGCGCCGTAAACCTTCGCCACCTGCGCCTTGAAATAGGTCCACTTGTCCTGGGTGTCGTCGATGGCCGCCGCAACCGCGCGCCCGAAATTCTCATTGACCTTACCGCGTGCGGTCCTGGCACGGCTCGCCGTCCCACTGGCCGCAATCGTGCCGGTGTCCTTGTTCAGGAAAGCATGCTTCACCCTGTTCTTGCCAAGGAACCCCACAGCGCTGCCATAGTTGCAATAGGCTGACTCCGGCACGCCGCCAAAACACCCGCTGATCAAACCATCGGGAAAGGCCACCGGCAACCGCGGATCAAGCCAAGGCGACCGGCCGCTGCGCGACAAGCCCCGTGGGTTCTCGGCGCGAATTTTCCCGGCATCCGCACGATCGGTCCAATTCGAATGCGAATAAAAATCCTGTGACGCATGCAGTGCAAAACCGAAATGCTCCAGCACAACGCACTTCGCCCCAGCCTTCTTGCCGTCGAACTTGCAGTTCATCGCCAGCGCATCACCACTGGGTGAAACCAACCCCGCCGCCGCTGTGATCGCATCATTCAATTCGCGAAAAAGCCAAACCCTGCACGCCTCAAGCGCTTGTCGAGCCGAGGCTTGCGACTGCGGATACTTGTTCACCGAAAGGAAGTCACCGCCGTCGCAATGCGCTTCAGGCCGGGAGATAAAGTCCCGCCGCGGATCATCAGGCGCACCCACTCCCCCAAAGGTGCCAGATTTCCCCGCAATCAAATCAAGCGACGCAGGCTCGAATTCCGTCAAAGCCGCCCGCGTGATCCGCTCATGCTCGCGGTCCTGGCCCAACAGACTGATGGTGCCGAAGGCCAACGCGGTAGAAGAAAATGCCACAATGCAAAACAGCGACCGCAACCACACTCTCACGAGCCGATCTCCCTATCGCAAAACACGCTCACAAATAGGCCACCGCCACAAACCCGGCGAGAACAATCGCTACAAATCCCGTCGTCACCAAGGTCAAATGTTTTTCGACAAAGCTACGTATGGGGTCACCGAAAAAGTAGAGTAGACCAGCAACCAGATAAAACCGCGCCCCGCGCGTCACGATCGACGCCAGACCAAATGTCAGCAAATCAAAATGCGCCGCACCGCTGGCGATGGTGACAATTTTATACGGGATCGGCGTCAGGCCCTTGATCAGAATGATCCA
>VFKO01000127.1 GCA_009885515.1 Rhodobiaceae bacterium
AATGCCTTCGAAATGGCCTCGGGCGTGGCGGCGGCGGCTCTCGCCGATCCCACCGCGCCGCTCGCCGAACAGCAACGCGCCGTCGAACGTCTTTCGCGCCTCCTCAGCGCCGACCTCGCACTCTACAACGCTGATGGCTCCTTGTTGGGCGCCGCAGGAATGAAATTGCCGCCGCCCCGCGACGTCGACAGCTGGCGCTCATTTGGCCGCGCGCGCGGACCGGTGTGGTCGTTTCGCTTGGCGGATGGGCGCGAAATTGTCGTGCGCCCGCCCATGGAACGCCATCGCCATGGCCCAAGCTTTATGCTGCATTTGGCAATCATAGCCTTCATCTTGGCGATCGGTTCCTACCCTGTTGTGCGCGGCCTCACGCGCCGTCTGGAGCGCTTGCAGCAAGGAGTCGAGACACTTGGCGCCGGGAACCTCAGCGTGCGCGTCAAAGTCGAAGGCAAAGACGAGATTGCGCGCGTCGCTGAAAGCTTCAACCGCGCCGCCGCCCGCATCGAAGCACTGGTGAACTCGCACAAAATGCTGCTTGCCAACGCCTCGCATGAACTGCGCACGCCCCTCACGCGCCTGCGCATGGGTATTGAATTGCTGAAAGAAAATGCCGAACCGCAGCGTCGCGCCGAACTCGAACAGGATATCGCCGAACTCGACGAACTCATCGAGGAGATTCTGCTCTCAAGCCGCCTCGACGCCATGGCGCGTCCGGTGCACACCGAAGACGTCGATCTTCTGGCCCTTGCGGCCGAAGAAGCCTCGCGCTTCGACGACATCGCAGTCACCGGCCAAGCCATCGTGATCAAAGGCGATGCGCGCCTGCTGCGCCGTCTGATCCGCAACCTGATCGACAATGCCAAGCGCCACGGCCGGCCACCCATCGAAGTCTCCGTCACCGCCCAGGGAGCAAACGCAAAACTCACAGTCTCCGACCATGGCTCCGGCATTTTTGAAGCCGACCGCGAACACGTCTTCGAACCATTTTTCCGGAAGGCAAGCGCCACCGGCAATAGCACCGGCCTGGGCCTGGCCCTGGTCCGCCAAATCGCCCGCCATCACGGCGGCGATGTACGTATTGAAGGGGCGAACGCGTTCGTAGTGCGGTTGTAGAGAGCGAAACGGATATCAGCCTGCTGATTGAATTTGCCGGTCGATGATATCCACACCGCCCCTGTTGCGGCCCGCACCCCGTATGGCTACGGTGCCCCCATGAGCTAGTCGCTGTCACAATCGGAACCCTCAAAATGGCAACAGATAATTCGGCACTTTGGATGGTTGCAGCTTTTGTCGGCGCCGTCATTGCGATCCCGGTACTTGGTTCGACTTTCGGCGGGCCGCCGACGACTGTAACCAACCTGGCCACGGGCACTGAACCCGTCGACATTTCAAAAACCCAGTCCATTCAAAAGCGCCTTGCCAAAGCCGCCGATATCGACGGCGCGCGTGTGATCGGCGCCGACTCAGAGCCTGAAAACTGGCTCGCCCACGGCCGCACCTATGGCGAGCAGCGCTACTCGCCGCTGAACAAAATCACTGATGCCAACGTGCAAGATTTGGGCCTCGCCTGGACGTTCAACACCGAAACGACCCGCGGTCTGGAATCCTCTCCGATCGTTGTCGATGGTGTGATGTTCGCGACCGGCTCGTGGAGCGTCGTCTTCGCTCTCGATGCCAAGACTGGCGAACAGCTTTGGGTTTATGACCCGGAAGTCCCGCGCGAATGGGGCCGCAAGCCGTGCTGCGACGTCGTCAATCGTGGCGTTGCGGTGTGGATGGGCCGTGTCTATGTCGGAACCCTCGACGGCCGCCTGGTCGCCCTCGATGCCAAGACCGGCAAACCGGTCTGGGATATCAACACCATTGACCGCACCAAACCCTATTCGGTCACCGGCGCGCCGCGCATAGTCAAAGGCAAAGTCATTATCGGCAACGGTGGCGCCGAACTGGGTGTGCGCGGTTACATCACCGCCTACGACGCCGGTACTGGCAAGCAGCTATGGCGTTTCTATACTGTCCCCGGTGATCCGCGCGCCCCCCTCGACGCCGAGAACCAGCATCTCAAGGCTGCAATCCCAACCTGGAAGGCCAACGCCGAAGGATGGAAATATTGGGAGATCGGCGGCGGCGGCACCGTCTGGGACTCGATGGCCTACGACCCCGATCTCGATCTGCTCTATTTTGGCACCGGAAACGGCTCTCCCTGGAGCCGTTATCTGCGCTCGCCCGGCGGCGGCGACAATCTCTACCTCTCATCGATCATTGCCATCAAACCCGACAGCGGCGAAATGGCTTGGCACTTCCAGGAAACGCCCGGCGACACCTGGGATTTCACCGCCACCCAGCACATCATTCTGGCCGATCTCCAGATCGACGGCCAGGCACGCAAAGTCCTGATGCACGCGCCCAAGAACGGCTTCTTCTATGTCCTCGACCGCGAAACCGGCAAGTTCATCTCCGGCAAAAATTATGTCCCCGTAACCTGGGCAAAGGGCCTGGACGCAAACGGCCGCCCGATCGAGGACCCGGCAAGCTCCTATCGCGATCAACCGAAAATGGTGCAGCCATCGCCGCACGGCGCCCACAACTGGCAGCCGATGGCCTACAATCCTCAAACCAGGCTGGTCTACATTCCCGTTCAACTCACGCCCTATCTCTTCCCACTCGATAAAAAGCGGGAAGTAAAATTGGGGGTATGGAACACCGGGCTTGATCTCAACCTGATCGCAACGATGACGGCAGCGGCGTTGGCCGCGGGCCAGCCAATGCCCCCTGCGGAAGGGTTCATTGTCGCTTGGGATCCCATCAACCAGAAGGAAGCCTGGCGAGCCAAGCACTCAACGTTCTGGAATGGAGGCATGCTGACCACCGCAGGCAATCTTGTGTTTCAGGGTGCGGGCGATGGCGGACTGCGCGCGTGGAAAGCTGACAGCGGTGAAGAGGTTTGGAAGATCGACACCAAAACCGGCATCATTGCGCCGCCGGTCACTTATGCCATCGACGGCGAACAATACATTGTCGTTTCGGCGGGCTGGGGCGGTGTCGGCGTGACACTCGTTCCAGAGCCGGCGAACGCGATCATGAAATACGGTAATGCTGGCAAAATCTTCGCCTTCAAACTCGGAGGCCAGAAGACAATCGACGTTCCCGAAATCACGCGCCCGCCAATGGTCAAGCCACCCGAGCTGACGGCCAGTGCGGCCGTCATTGCCAAAGGCGCCGCCGCCTACAACCGCTACTGCCTCGTGTGTCACGGTATTTTTGCGATGAGCGGCGGCGTCGTTCCAGATTTGCGCTACTCGACTCCCGAAGTCTTCGCCCGCTACACGGAGATCGTCATTGACGGCGAGCTCAAGGAAAATGGCATGGCCTCCTTTGCCGATCACCTCAACGAGGACGACGCCAGGGCGATCCAGGCGTACATCGTTCAAATGGCCAACGCCGCCTACGCCGCCGAACAGAAACCCGCTGAACCGGAAAAGCCGAACTAAGCAGGCCCTCATCCGTCTCGCCGCGAAGGTGCGGCGATCCACCTTCTCCCGGAGGGAGAAGGGCTGGGCTCTATCTTAGGGCACTTCGCCTGCTTGCGGTAGCAGGGCCACGCTCTATCCTAAGCCCTTCGCCCGCTTGCGGGAGAAAGTGGCGCGGCCCGCATCTTCGTGGGCCGTGCCGGATGAGGGCACTTCCACATTTCGCAAGAGTGCCAACGACATGTCAAAAGATAAAACAATAAAACCAACCGCCGAAAAGCCGCGCGGCTTTCGTGATCGCCTCGGCGCCGAGCTTGTCGCCGAGCGCCGTATGCTCGACACCATTCGCACGGTCTTCGACTCTTACGGCTTCGACCCGCTCGAAACGCCAGCCATCGAGTTTGCGGACTCGCTCGGAAAATTCCTGCCAGACCTCGACCGTCCCAACGAAGGCGTCTTCGCCTTCCGCGACGATGATGAAGAATGGCTGTCTCTGCGCTATGACCTGACCGCACCGCTTGCGCGCTTTGTTGCCGAAAACTACGACGAACTGCCAAAGCCTTTCCGCCGCTATCAGGTAGGCCAGGTCTTCCGAAACGAAAAACCCGGCCCCGGCCGTTACCGCGAGTTCACGCAGTTCGACGCCGACACAGTAGGCACCGCATCGCCAACCGCCGACGCCGAAGGCTATATGATGCTCTGCGACGTCTTCGAAGCCTTGGGGCTCGAGGGCGACTACATCGTCAAAGTCAACAACCGCAAAATCCTCAACGGCATTCTGGAATCGATCGGCATCGTCTCTGGCCCCGAGCACGAAGCCCAACGCCTGGGCGTCCTGCGCGCCATCGACAAACTTGATCGCTTGGGCACCGATGGTGTTAGCCAATTGCTGGGCGCCGGCCGCAAAGACGAGTCCGGCGATTTCACCAAAGGCGCGAACCTCTCGGCCAACGCCATCGCCCGCGTCATCGCCTTCACCCAGGCCGGAACCACAGACCGCCTGGCCGTATGCAACGAACTCGAACGCCTCGTCGGTGAAAGCGTCCAGGGCCGCGAAGGTGTCAAAGAGCTGCGCGACATCGAAGCCATCCTCGAAGGCAACGGCTACGACGCCAAACGCATCGCCTTCGACCCGTCAATCGTCCGCGGCCTTGCCTACTACACCGGCCCCGTTGTCGAAGCCGAACTCACCTTCCCGGTCAAAAACGAAGACAGTCAAACCGTGCGCTTCGGCGCCGTGGCAAGTGGTGGCCGCTATGACGATCTGGTGACACGGTTCAAAGGCGTCCAGGTTCCCGCCACCGGCATCTCCATCGGTGTCAGCCGCCTTCTGGCCGCACTCGCCGCCCGAAATGCCACCGCCGCCAAGGCCACAGGCCCCGTCGTGGTACTTGTCATGGACCGCGACGCCGTGCCGGGCTACTTCGCCATGGTCCGCGAATTGCGCGCCGCAGCTATTCGCACAGAGCTCTACACCGGCACCTCCGGCATGAA
>VFKO01000300.1 GCA_009885515.1 Rhodobiaceae bacterium
ACCGTGCCTATCCGCTTAACGCCCATACCCACAACATGTAGGATGCTGCCACTCTCCCGAATATAACCCCGCCCTGGTTGGCGCGGTCGTGTCCCCGGCCATTCCAAGGAGCGACCGGAAGGCATTGAATGGGTAGAAGCGGCGATTGAAGCGGAACGTGAACTCGTTGAGGTATGCCTGGAGGTGCTTGGCGCTGACGCCGTGGTGAATGCCGTTCAGCCAAGTTTTCAGGTTCGAGAACACCAGATGGACGATGGGCATGAACTCTTCCGAAACTTCTGGGTCGCCGCACTGTGCAATCGCGTGGTGATCGTAGCCGTCCTTCCGTAGCCCACCGTAACCGCTCCAATCGTCGGTAATGATCAGCGTGCCGGGTTCGACGGTGCTCTTGACGAAACCCCCCAGCGATTCGGCGCTACGGTCGGCAGCAATCGCCAGACGCACCCGACCGGCGTAGCGACCATCCCGCCGGTTGTCCTGGGCGGTGCCCGGTTCACGGTGCCGCACTTCGACGGCGGCGGCCACCAGCACTTTGTGATGGACACCACGGCCCTCGCCGCGCGTCCGTCCACCCACCCACGTCTCATCCACCTCGACATGCTGGTCGGCGAGGCCGCCGATACGGTCTTGATCGGGGCGCACCATGGCGGAGCGGAGCTTGTGGAGAATGCCGAACGCCGTCTCGTAGCGTGACAGTCCAAGCTGGCGTTGGAACTGCACGGCAGACAATCCGGGTGTCTGACTGGCCACCAGATAGGCCGCCCAAAACCACACGCTGAGCGGCGTATGGCTGCGCTCCATGACGGTGCCAACGGTCAGGCCGGTGTTCTTGCGGCAGGACCGGCACCGAAGGACACCGGGTCGGTTCTCGAAGCGGAAAGGATCGCCAACAATGCCGCAATGGGGACAAGCGAACCCGTCATTCCATCGAGACTTTTCCAGGTAGGCGGCGCAGGCCGCATCGTCAGGAAAAAGCCGCTGGAACCCCGGAAGCGATTCCGGGAATGGAAGGTCATCTCGGTCGAGAACGTCCACAGCCGTCTCCTATCCGCTTGGAACCCACTCTAGATATGGTGGGTGTGGGTGTCAAGCGGATAGGCACGGAACCAACCAGCGATTTCTCGGTCTGTACGACCTGGGGACGCC
>VFKO01000187.1 GCA_009885515.1 Rhodobiaceae bacterium
CGATTACCAAAAGTTCGTGGGCGGTAATCATCTCATTTATGCGCGGGCCGTCTTTCGTTGGTACCTGCGCAGGTTGGAAAGAACGTTTATTGATTGGCTAACTCCTTTTCATGTGTGCCCGGAACGTACGGTCAAAGCGTGCAGAGAGACCACCAACGCTTCGTCGTGAACGGGAGTGGCCCCCGAACCACTTTGGCGTGGTGTGCAGGGACTTGTCGATCTGGACCGGGACCTCCCCGATGCAAATCCAAGGGTGCAGAATAGGAATGACGGGAGCTAACGCAAGGTGAAGATGCGCGGTTTGGATAGATTTTTGGCCTTGACCGCCCAATTGAGCAGCAAAGTTCCCCAAACGGTTGCGCGATCAACGCTGATCGGGCGGGATTGACTCGCTGGTCAGCAGTTTGATGGCTGCGTCCAGGCTCAAGGTTTCCTGTTTTTCGGAGCCCAGACGACGCAGCGAAAGCGTGCGCTCCTCGGCCTCCTTCCGGCCTGCGACCAGAAGGTAGGGGACCTTGGCCTGCGAATGCTCGGCGACTTTGCGGTTGATCTTTTCGTTGCGCAAGTCGGTTTCGACCCTGATGCCGGCGAGCTTCAGGGCAGCGGCGACTTCGCGTGCATAGGGGTCAACGTCGTTGACGATGGTCGCCACAACGGCCTGTACTGGCGCGATCCAGAGCGGGAATTTTCCCGCGTAGTGTTCGATGAGTACGCCAACGAAGCGCTCCATGGAACCGAGCACGGCGCGGTGGAGCATCGCCGGACGTTTGCGGGTGCCGTCTTCGGCCACGTATTCGGCTTCAAAGCGCTCGGGCAAATTGAAGTCGACTTGCACCGTGCCGCATTGCCAGCCGCGGCCGATGGCGTCGAACAATGTGAACTCAAGCTTGGGGCCATAAAACGCGCCCTCACCGGGGTTTAGCGTGTAGGGACAGCCCATTCGCTTGCAGGCTTCGGCGAGGTCGTGTTCAGCGGCATCCCAGACTTCGTCGGAGCCGATGCGGTTTTCCGGCCGGGTGGAGAGCTTCACCTGCACATTGTCGAAGCCAAGTTCCGTGTAAGTTTCGAAGATCAATTTGCTTGCCATGATCGCCTCGTCGATCATCTGATCGGGCGTCATGAAGATGTGGGCGTCGTCTTGCGTGAAGCCTCGTACCCGCATGATGCCGTGCAGCGCGCCCGACGGTTCGTAGCGGTGGCAGGCGCCAAATTCGGCCATGCGAATAGGCAGATCCCTGTAGGATTTCAGCCCCTGATTGAATATTTGCACGTGGCCGGGGCAGTTCATTGGCTTTATCGCGAGCGTCCTCTTTTCGTCGGCAACTTCGGCGGTGAACATGTTTTCACGGTACTTTGCCCAATGGCCGGAGCGTTCCCACAGCGTGCGATCAAGCAAGAGCGGTGTCTTTACTTCGACATAGTCCGCCCGTTCGATCTTGCGGCGGATATAGTTTTCCAGCGTACGAAACAGCGTGTAGCCCTTGGGATGCCAAAAGACCTGGCCGACGGCTTCTTCCTGGATGTGGAAGAGGTTCATCTCGCGGCCAATTTTGCGATGGTCGCGCTTGTCAGCCTCGTCGAGGCGCGTCAGATAGGTTGCGAGTTCCTTCTCGTCGCGCCAGGCGGTACCGTAGATGCGTTGCAGCTGTGCATTCTTGGCATCGCCGCGCCAATAGGCACCCGAAATTTTTGTCAGCTTGAATGCGGTGCCGATCTTGCCTGTCGACATCAAGTGGGGCCCGCGGCAGAGGTCGTGCCAGTCGCCATGATAGTAGACGCGAATTTCTTCGTTGACCGGAAGATCGCCGATAATTTCGGCTTTGTATTGTTCGCCGAGGTCCAAGAAATGCTTTACGGCGTCGTCGCGCTTCCACACCGTGCGGCGTGTGGCCAAATCTTTCTGCACCAACTCTTTCATCTTCGCTTCGATCCTGGGCAGATCGTCAAGCGTGAAGGGTTCGTTGCGCGCGAAGTCGTAGAAAAAGCCGTCTTCGATGTTGGGGCCGATTGTCACTTGCGTGCCTGGGAACAAGGCTTGCACGGCTTGGGCCAGCAAATGCGCCGTGTCGTGGCGGATGAGGTCGAGCGCTTCCTCGCTTTTGCGGGTGACGATTTCAATTTTGGCGTCAGCTTGCAGCGGCCAGTCGAGATCTTTCAGTTCGCCGTTGACCTTTACCGCCAGCGCC
>VFKO01000051.1 GCA_009885515.1 Rhodobiaceae bacterium
CCGCCGAGATCGAGGTTGACTTCGATGGGGTCGCGCGTGGTGCCTGGCGTCTCTGAAACAATGGCGGCGTCACGGCGTGCCAGGGCATTGAGCAGCGATGACTTGCCGACGTTGGGCGCGCCCAGGATGACGATTGTGAAGCCATCGCGGACGATCAACCCGCGCTTGGCATCGCCCAGGTGCGCGGCGATGGCATCTGCCAGGCTGGTTACGCGCGCCAAGACATCGCTGCCTAGCCCTGCTGGTATGTCTTCGTCCGAAAAGTCGATGGTTGCTTCCAGCCAGGCTTGCGCCTTGATCAGCCCGGTTCGCCAACCGTCGTAGAGTTCCTTCAGCCCGCCTTGCAGTTGGCGGATCGCGAGTCTGCGCTGTTGATCGGTTTCTGCGGCGATGAGATCGGCCAGGCCTTCGGCTTGGGTGAGATCGAGTTTGCCATTGGCGAAGGCGCGTCTGGCGAAATCCCCGGGTTCGGCGGGGCGAAGACCCTCCAGGCCCGCCAGCCTCTGGGACATGGCCTCTACGATGGCCGGGCCGCCATGAAGGTGAAGTTCGAGGACGGCCTCGCCGGTGAAGCTTGCCGGGGCCGGGAACCAGAGCAGGAGCCCCGTGTCTATCAGGGAGCCATCGCGGTGAAGCACATTGCGCAGAACGGCCTTACGGGGGCTGGGTGCGGGTTTGCCCGTCAAGGCAGCGATTGAGGCCTCTGCCCGAGGGCCGGAAATGCGAAACACGCACAGGCCTGCCCGCCCCCGCGCCGACGACAGTGCGAAGATGGTGTCGCCCAGTGTCATGCGGCGTTAGCTTCGGGACTTGGGCTTGGGCGGTTCGGGGTCTGTGGAGGCCCCCCAGCCGGCACCAGCGGCGCGGACCAATGACTGAAAGGTCTCCATGCCCTGGGCGCTCCATGGAACCCAGTTCTTGAGCAGTTGCTGGGGGTCGGTGAGCGACAAGGCGCCCATGACCCGGCGCTGAACCTCAGCCATGACTTCGGCCTGCAGCGGTTCCACATCGGGCAGGCCCATGTATGTGCGTGCTTCGGCGGGTGTACAATCGACTTCAATTGTGATTTTCATCGGGCGAACTTTCGACTTTCTGCGTTGGGTTGGCCGTTTAAGTTTGGGCGCACCGAACTTAGCGCGGTTAGAGGCCGGATGCAGCACAAGCTTTCACCCTTCCTATTAAAATTTATGGAGCCTGAATACTCATGAATCTGCTCGCGCAATCGACGAGCCCTTATTTGCTCCAACACAAAAACAACCCGGTTCACTGGCGAATGTGGAGTCCGGAGGTTCTGGAAGAGGCACGGGCCAACGACAAGCCGATTATGGTTTCCGTCGGTTATGCCGCCTGCCATTGGTGCCATGTGATGGCGCATGAAAGCTTTGAGAATCCGGCGACAGCGGCGGTGATGAA
>VFKO01000593.1 GCA_009885515.1 Rhodobiaceae bacterium
AGCTGCACGAGGTTTTCGGCGACACAGCATTCGCGACCTGCTGCCGCGTCCTGGGGCTAAGAGATTTGGGCCCAGCGATTTCACCCTTCAACGCTTTCATGCTTTTGACTGGCGTCGAGACGCTGCCCCTGCGCATGCAACGCCATTGCGAAAATGCCAAGGCCGTCGCCCAGTACCTCAGCCGCCACCCGAAAATTTCATGGGTCTCCTACGCCAGTCTGCCCAATGACCCCTGCTACGGCCTGGCGCAAACTTACTGCCCCAAGGGCGCGGGCGCGGTATTTTCCTTCGGCGTGCGCGGCGGTTATGAAGCAGGCGTCGCCCTCGTCAACGAAGTCAAACTCGCCTCACACCTCGCCAATGTCGGCGACACCCGTACACTCATCATTCACCCGGCCTCAACCACCCATCGCCAACTCACCGACGAACAGCGCACCGCTGCCGGGGCCAGCCCCGACGTCGTGCGCATTTCCGTCGGCATCGAGGACGTCGCCGACATCATCGCCGACCTCGATCAGGCGCTGGCCGACTAATGGGGGGACAGCTTAATTCCTTGGCTTGCGAAATTTGAACACAAACTGGTCCGTCCGGCCGCGAATGGCCGGACTGAACACGCTCTTGTCACCCAAATCATAGGGATTGCGCAGCACATCGCTGTCAGCGGCCAGCTCAAAACCCGCCGCCAGGATCTGCTGCTTCACCAACGCCGGATCAATGCGGTGCAATTTGTCGATTTGCTCGATCATCGTGACCCCGCGGCCAATATGATCGATGACGAAGAAAACACCGCCCGGCTTGAGCGCATCAAAAATCGCCTTGTTCATTTTGGCGATATCGATCTTCTGCCAGACCTGATCGTGATAAACCTGGCTCATGAAAATCAGATTGACCGGTTTATCAAGTTTAAAGTCGGCCATCGGTTGAACCAGGCCTTCGACATTGGCATATCCCGAAGCCGCCAACCCCGCCATCGCTTGCACCGCAGTTGGAAATTTCTCTGCCACCCAAGTCGGATTAAAACCGGTCACTTTGCCCTTGGCACCGGCGATGCGACTGAAGATACGCGTGTAGTAACCCGCACCCGGTCCAACATCGACAATGTGATCGCCGGGCTTGACGCCCGTCAGCGTCATGATCGCCGCAGGCTCACGATCAGCATCCCGCGCCCGGTCCTTCTCGGGCCGCGCCGCATCGGCGACAGCCGCAGCAACATAGTCTGGCACTGCCTTCGCATATGCCGTCCCTGCCATTGCGGAAATCGCAACAGCCAACCCAAACGCAAATCGTTTCATGATCCCATCCCCTCGTTTAAGATTTCCAATCTAGCTTGCATTGCGCTCAGCCACCCGCTTGCAAACTTCGTGTTCGCCCATCGCAGCGGCAATCCCCAACAGCTTCGGACATTCCGCTTTCAGCCAATCCGTCCCCGGCCGCCACGTCGCCAATACCCACACATATACATCCAGCGCCGACATCGCGCGCCCCAAAAACCACGGTCCCTTCACCTGCAGCTCCAGGAACCGCAACAGCGTCTTGCGATGCTCATCGGTAGACTGACGCAGCGCCTTGCCAGCGCCTTTGTCCTTCGGCGCGCCCACCCAACGCTGCGGCACATCGCCATATGTAAACGTCGGATAGACAGCCGCCACGATAAACACCAGCCAGCGCAAAAACGCCACCCGCTGTTTGTGACTTGGCTGCGGCACCAGCGGATAGTCCTTCACGCGATCAGCCAGATTCAAAAATATCGCGGCGCTTTCCGTCAGCACCGAACCATCGGGCAGCAGCAAAGTCGGCACCTGTCCCAACGGATTGAGATACTTCAGCGCCTTGCTGTCCCAGCCAAGA
>VFKO01000611.1 GCA_009885515.1 Rhodobiaceae bacterium
ATGCGCCGTGCCGCCTGCCGGTCGGCCAATCCCGCAAACCATGCATCGAAGACCCCGGTGGTGAAGATCGACTTCATGACACTCTGTATCTAATGGGATACAATATGTCAATCCTGCCTTCGGTTGGCTGCCGGTAGCGCCTGCAAGTGCTGGGTGCGTTGAACCCCCAAGGTCAGCGGCAAGGCGTGCGCCAACCGGGATCGCCGCCGGTTGCCTATGACAACGATGCGAAATCATGGACGGCGCCTTTTATCATGGCCGCCATCAACACGCGCGTCGTGCAGCGCTCCAACGCGGTGATGAACTATGCTTATGGCCGCGACTTTAAATACGACGGCGCGATGATGACGGGTGGCGGCGTCTTGGGCTCGCCCGCGGCGCTGGCCGTGACCGGGGCGATGGGGGCGTTTGGGTTGGCGGCAGCTTTCGCGCCAACGCGGGCGTTGCTCAATCGCTATGTGCTGCCCAAGCCTGGCGAAGGGCCGACGCCGGCGCAGCGCGAGAGTGGGAACTTCGATTTGTTGTTCATCGGTACCGCGTTTGACGGCCGCGTTTTCAAAGCGCGCGTCACCGGCGACCGCGACCCCGGCTATGGCTCGACCGCGAAGATGATTTCGGAAGCAGCGATCTGCTTGAGCGAGACAGAGCGTGGCAAGGTTGGCGGAGGCTTCTGGACACCGGCCTCGGCGATGGGGCAACGGCTGATCTCGCGGCTGGTTGAGAATGCGGGGTTGACGTTTGCGATGGTGGAGTGAGGTAGGATCCACTATCGAAACAGTGTGACACGGACGACGCTAAAAAACTCACGCCTGTGAATTAAGTAGTGTGTCCCCCAAATCTCCCCACATCATTGCCCTTCCCACCAGCGCGTTTGCGCTGAGGGGGAAGGTGGCGCGGGCCGCACTTCGCGGCCGTGACGGATGGGGGGCGATGGCACACGCATTCGCACGAGAGTTGCTGCGGACTATGGCCGAGGCGCCGGCGCAGAGGGCGGGATTGATTTGGGCATTCGTGCGGCGTCGCCCCCCATCCGTCTCGCCGCTGCGCGAAGAGCTACGCGGCGATCCACCTTCCCCCTCGTCGCTCACGCTCCGGGGAGAAGGGCTATAAACAACGAAGAAACGGAGTCAGTATCCATTGGAACGTTAGCTCTCTTGCAAACCTGGGCGCCGCTCCTTCTCTTGTGCCTCCCGAATGAGGCCGTCGATGAAGGCGCGGAACTCGGTGCTGAGCGAGATCGGATTGACGGCCCACCACGCCTGAAAGCCCGGATAGGTCACGGACCATTTCAGCGTCTTCAGTTCAGCATCGAACAGCTTCTTGTCCAGGGTGCCGTTATTGTATTGGTAGTACAGTGTCTCGAAGATGCGCATGTAGCCGAGCGACATGAAGCTGTACGATACGCGCTCGTCATCATCGAGACCCTCCGCCCCCGCCATGCCAAGCCGCCACAGCCGCGCCACCTTTGGATCGCTGACGAAGAGGTTGTTGATCGCGTTAAAACTGTCGGTGATGGCGTGATGCGACGTCGCCTTGAGCGCCCGCGTGTTCTGCCGGATCTGCAGACCGACGAATATGAGCGAGGCGAAGATCGCGATCACGCCGAGGATCTGACTGATATACGCAAGTTCTTCGAGGGTCATGCCCGCACCTTCCGTTTCGTGTTGTCTATGTTAGCGTCGGCGACAAGTGAAACATGTTACTTGAGTCCGCCCACGACCTTCGCGATGTCCTGCACCGCGAGCGCTTTCACGCCATTGCCCATTGCGTAGGATTCTGGCCCCGGGTAGACCATAAATCGATGCGTGGCATCGATGTCGCCGCAGGCCGCTCTAAAGTTCGCCGGCGCGCCGGCCGGCGCGCTCCGCTTGATTTCGAATGCTGCGAGCCGGTTATGGGCAAGTTCGAGAACGAGATCAATCTCGGCGCCAGCACTGGTGCGATAGAACCATGGCGTCGCTCGATTGGGCGATGCAGTGATGATCGCTTCGATGACAAGCCCCTCCCAAGAGGCGCCCGCCACCGGATGCCCCAAAAGCTCTTGCCGGGTCTTGATGTTGAGCAGGGCATGAACAAGGCCGCTGTCACGCAGGTAAATCTTGGGCGCTGCCACAAGGCGTTTTCCAACTTTTGCGCGCCATGGCCGCAACGTGCGCACCAAAAGCAATCCTTCAAGCAAATCGAGATAGCGGCCGACCGTCCTTGCCGAAACGTCAAGACTGCCGGCAAAGCGCGAGGCGTTGAACAGCCCGCCTTGGGCATGTGCCAGCATCGTCCAAAGCCGCATTATTGTCTGCGCGCTGACGCCGCTGGCGAACTGTTGGATGTCGCGCTCGAGGTAGGAGCGAATGAAGTCATCGCGCCAGGCAAGGCTTGCGGCATCGCCGCGCGCGAGAAGGCTGTCGGGAAAGCCGCCGCGCAGCCAAAGCCGGTCTAAACTTCCCCGATCATGGGCAAGCGATTCCTCTATCGAAACTGGGCCCATATCAACGAAGGCGATCCGCCCGGCGAGCGTCTCGGAGGATTGCTTCAGAAGGTCGATTGAGGCCGAACCCAGGATGAGGAACTGACCGGTTCTATGACCGGCGGCGCGGCGCCGATCGATGAGGCCGCGCAGTTCTTCAAACAAGCGCGGTGCGCGATGAACTTCGTCAATGACCACGAGCCGTCCCGCGAGTGGCTCGAGGAACGCGTCGGCATCAGCAAGGCGTGCTCTATCGCCGGTTCTCTCCAGATCAAGATAGACCGACTCCCTGTGCGCTTCGGCTATAGCACGGGCGAGTGTTGTCTTGCCGACCTGCCGCGGACCCAGAAGGGCGACGGCGGGCGAGCGATCAAGGGCTTCCTTCGCAATCTTTGCAGCGCGGCGTGAAATCATACCTTGTATATTCGGCTTTTGACGCCGGATTTGCAAGGATCATTTTGGACAGTTTTTTTGGCTTAAGCGCTTGCATCGATGCGAAGCGGGACAGTGACGAAACGGGGTCAGTATCAATTGGAACGTCAGCTTTCTTGCAAACCTGGGCGCCGGTCCCTTTCTTGTGCCTCCCGAATGAGGCCGTCGATGAAGGCGCGGAACTCGGCGCTGAGCGAGATCGGATTGGCGGTCCACCACGGCAGAAAGCCCGGCATGGTGACGGCCCACTTGAGGGTCTTCAACTCCGCATCAAACAGTTTTTTATCCAAGGTGCCGTTGCTGTATTGGTAGTAAAGCGTCTCGAAGATACGAAAGTTGGCCAGCAACATGAAGTTGGCGGATATGCGTTCATCTTCGTCGAACTCGTCCGACCCCGCACAGGCGAGCCGCCAAATGCGCGCGACTTTTGGATCGCTGAGGATGAGGTTGTTGATCGCGTTAAAACTGTCGGTGATGGCGTGATGCGACGTCGCCTTGAGGGCCTTCGTGTTCTGCCGGATCTGCAGACCGACGAATATGAGCGAGGCGAGCAGCCCGGCGACGCCGACGATCTGGCTGAGATAGGCAAGTTCTTCGAGGGTCATGGGAGCGGTTCCACCTTCGCCGCAGTTGCCAACTTCGCCGCCTCTTCCCGCTCGCGCTTCAAATTCATTTGGCGGGCCAAAAAGTAGAATGCGATTGTGGCCACGAAGATGGAAATCCATGTCACTGCGTTGCGTTCCATATAATAGTTCATGAGGAATGATTCAGAAGCGGGGGCGATTTGGGGACTCCATTGAAACTCTGTACCCTTGGCAAACCTTTCCGCCATGGCCTTATTCAAGCCGATAAGAGGCCCAGTGCTGAATATGATCGTGACAAATCGCGGGAATAAGACCAAGGAGTAAAGCGTTACGATCAAAGCGTTCAAAGTAAAGGTCAGTCGATGCGCGGCCGTATAACCCACCACCAAGAATGCCGACATGATGGTGACAATCAGACTGAGTTGGGCGGTCCGGTTTATCACCAGTTCCTGCGCCAGAGAGGCCATCTCGAATTCGGTCATGCGAAGTTTCTCCAGTTGGGGTGGGAAATCAGTTGCCAATCCTATCGTGCCATAGCTCATTGGCAGCCATGCGCTTGATGGCAGACATGTCGCCGTATGACGCGGCTGATCCGACGACGGCGACGATCTGGGAGATGTGGTTGAGTTCTTCGAGGGTCATGGTTGCGCGCTCTGCGTTTCAGATGACGAGGGTTGGACGGGTGCTGCGATCACCGCCGGGAACATCTGCGAGAAGGGAATGGGCTGTGCTCGCTCCATTTCCTTGTCCACAAAGGTGATGAAGGCGGGGGAGAAGGCGGCCTTGCGGGCCAACCAGTATTCTCTCGAACTTTTGCCCGACATCGTAGGCCCCAACCCTCGATGGATCGACTGCCATGCGTCGTCGCCCAGGCGCCCGGCCGCACGTTGGATGTAGGCGCGATCATACAAGCGCAGCATGCGCGCAACTATAAAGATGTGCGCCGCTCGACGATCAAGAGGCACGGCCTCGAGACCTCCCATTTGGCCGGCGAAGTGATCTCGCGCGGCTACCGGATCATTCGACAATGCGCCCAGTATCTGATCGAAGTCCGTCAGAATCTGATTCATGGTGCCATAGCGCGCCTCGCGCGTCTGAGCGCGCATCTGGAGACCCAAGAAGACCAGTGACGCAAAAATGGCGACGCCGGAAAAGATCTGGCTGAGGTAGGCAAGTTCTTCGAGGGTCATGCTTGTTCCTCAGCGCGTTTGCATCGTTGCAGTTTCAGGGCGCGGCCTGGGTTGTTGCGGCAAGCTCTTTGGCCGCCGCAGCCCGCCACGCGGCTGCTGTATCTACGAAGGGTGCGGCGCGTCCCAGGGCAACATGCTTGTCGAGGATCGCGCCAAAGTCCGCGTCCAGTCGCGGGCTCATCGCCGCAACCATCGCCCGAAATCCCGGCTGCCTTGTCATCATACTGATCGATTGCTCCGACGACGCCCAGCGGCTCTCATCCAGCATCCCTTCCCGCTTCTGTCGAAAACGCTCTTCCCAAACGACGATCAAGCCGCTGACTTGGAGAGTGTATTTTCCAATTTCGGCATCCGACATGTCCGGCGCCGCACTGTTGCCTTTGAGCCATATGGGGTGAAACTCGGTATCGGTCATATTGTCGATGTGGTGCAGGACGGTCGCGGCGCGGTTTTCATGCATGGCCGCCCTGGAGTTCCGTGCCGCCTGCCGCGTCTGGATCGCAAGATAGACGAGAGAGGCGATGACGGCGGCCGCCGCAATCGTCTGGCTGATGTAGTTTATTTCTTCGAGGGTCATGCGGGATGTCCTAAACGGTTTTGTCGGGCTGCGCGAAAGCCTTTCGATAGTGAGGCAGCAGATCGGTCCAGACGGGCAGGGTCGCCGCGTCCGCAGCAAGGCGCTTCGACAGGTCAGTAAAAAACTCCGCGTTCCCTACCCTCGACGCTTCCTCCCACCACATCCGCCCACCCGGCGTGTTCAGGATGGACAGACAGGCCAGCATGTAGCCCTCGTGCGATGTGGGCGCGATAAGCCCGGAGCGATGCTGGAAAAACACCCCTTCGACGATGTGCTGCAGGTTAAAGCCCCAGGAATTGAACCGCGCCTGCTGAAAGCGATCAAGGCTGCGATAATCATGAAGCCCGGCACAGATCGTGTCGAACCACGCCTCGTCCTGAACGCCAAGCATCCACCAGTCGCGCGTCTGGTTCAGGACATCGCGCTGGGCATTGCCGCGCTCGATCGCATGCGTCTGGCGTATCTGACTGCCGACGAACACCAGCGAGGCCGCCACCAGCAACAGCCCCAGCACCTGCGCAACCAGGCCAAACTCCTCCAGGCTCATCTTGTCTCCCCCACGGCATTGTTCCGTTCGCTGCCATCGGGTTAGCACAATCTGCCCCCGTTTCTAAAACATCCACGCGCCGCCGCCCTATTCTTCCCCGGATAAATGCGCGCTGAAAATCGGTGGCTTTTGAAGTTGTCCGGCTTTGGCTTGATCGCTGTTACGTATGGGTGTATGTAAGTTGCATGAACAAGTCCATCAGCATTCGCGATCTGCAGCGCGTCAGCTCCCAGACGATCGCCAAACTGGATGGCCCAACGGCGATCACGTCGGGTGAGGAGACGGTCGCCGTGCTGTTTCCATTGAAGAAGGCCAATCTTCCGCGGTTGAGGGCGGCGCTTCTGCGGGCTGAAAAACTTTCGCAAGGCCGTGATCGCGAAGCGGACGATGCAGCGCTTGCGGTCTTCGGACCCGTCGAGACCGGTGATTATTCTTTCGCGGCACAAAAGGCAGCGAGACCGCGTACAAGGCGCAAAAAGTGAGGCAACCTGCCGGAGCGCTGGTTGTCGATGCGTCGATCCTGGTCGCTAGTGTGCTTGGGCGAACGTCTGCACTATTGGTCCACGCGGCGGAGCGGCGGCGGCTGGTCGTGACAGATCGCGCGATTCAAGAAAGCCTGCGCAGGATAGAACTGGGCCTGAAGGTCCCTGCGCTCATTCCGGTGCTGAACGAGGTCGTGACCAGTATGAACGTCATGCCGTCGTCTGAATTCGAAGGCCAGATCGCGCTTGCCAGAATCACTCTTGCGAATGCGGTTGCGAGTCGAAATGGTTTGACCTCCGACGCGCACATTCTCGCGTGCGCGTGGGTGACCAACGCCGACATCTGGAGTTATGATCGCGACTTCGCCGGTACGGGCGTTGCCAGCTGGTCGACAGTGAACCTCATGCGGGCGCTTGAGCACTCGCGGTGAGCATACTGCGCAGTCTTGCGGTGACGGGTGAGATTTGTTGTACCCCTGCCGAGAAAAAAGGTACAACGCGGGCCTGTTGGATTGTCTTGCACTGAACTTGGAATTTTTTTGGTTGGGTGTGGGGCTTTCGTTTTTTTTACCTCACACGCGTGCACACATCATGTCCAAAACTCCGACTTGTGATTTCGCAATTATTCGCCATGGCCAGAGTGAGGCCAACAAGCTGAATATTTTTACCGGGTGGCGCGATAGTCCGCTTTCGGAGTTGGGCGTTAGTGAGGCGCGGGCCGCGGGCAAGTTGTTGCGGGCGGAGGGGTTTCACTTTGATCTCGCCTTCACGTCGCTGCAGAGCCGGGCGATCAAGACGCTGTGGCTGGTCTTGGAAGAAATGGATCTGATGTGGATTCCGGTCCGCGGCCATTGGCAGTTGAACGAGCGGCATTACGGCAATTTGCAGGGCAAAAACAAGATCGAGGCGGTTGAAACCTTCGGTGAGGCGCAGGTCAAGAAGTGGCGGCGCGGCTATGATACGCGGCCACCGTTGGTGGAACTCGACAGTCCGGACTATCCAAAATCTGACCTGCGCTATCGCTATGTGCCGGAAACGGCGTTGCCGCGCGGGGAAAGCCTGAAAGACGTGTCGGCGCGGGTGTTGCCGTTCTGGCAGAGCGAGATTTTGCCGTTGATCCAGCAAGGGCAGAAAATCCTGATTGCGGCACACGGCAATTCGCTGCGCGCGCTCATGAAACATCTGGAGCAAATTTCGGAGGAGGCGATCGAGGCGGTGAACCTGCCGACCGGATTGCCCAGACTCTATACGCTCAACGATCAGGGCCTGGCGCAGGACGCCCGTTATCTGGGCAATGCCGACGAGGTGAATGCCCGGATTCTTTCGGTTGCAAATCAAACGAGGCGCGTCTGAGAGTTGCCGAGCGCTTTAGCTGTGGTGGAGTAGTGTTGCGTTAAGACTTGTATGAGGTGATTCTGAACACTTCTGAGTGGTGAGTATCTGATGAAACGTCCTAGGTGTGGCCTGGTCAAACGAATGGTGCTGGCGGTTGCGGCTGTTGCGATCGCTGCTCCATTGGCCGGCGCCGACACCGCCACCAATCCGCTTGAAAAACTCGAAGCCATTGAAAACCAGGTGCGCGAGGATCGCCAGAACGCGGAAACCCTGCACCGGTCAGCGTCACAACTGGTGCGCGAGCAAGGCCTGTTGCGCCAACGGCTCATCCAGGCAGCAGCGGTTGCGCAGGCTCAAGAGCGGGAGCTCAATTCAGTTGAACAAAGGTTGGCTATGTTTGAGACGCGCGAAACAACAGCCATGCGCGCGCTTGAGGGGCAACGCTCAAAGCTTGCGAATTTGCTGGCCGTTCTACAGCGCATAGGCCGTGAGCCGCCACCGGCACTCGTCGTGCGCCCCCGCGACGCCACGGCAGCGGCGCGGTCTGCCATGTTGCTGTCGATGGTCGTGCCTGCGGTGCAAGCCGAGGCGAAGCGGCTTGGGAAAAATCTGTCCGTGCTGCGCGACATGCGCCATCAAACGGCGGACGAAAGGCTGAAAGTTGCGGCGCTATCAAGTGCGCTTGAAAAAGACCGCAACGCCCTGACGCAAATGATGGCGCAGCGCCGGACACTGGCGGAGCAAACCATACAAAATTTGCAGTCAACCAAAGCTCGAATCCAAGGGTTAGCTGCAGAGGCCTCGGACCTGCGCACCTTGATTGCTAGCTTGAATGAAGACGCGAGCAGACCAGAAATCCGCGGGTCTGGCGCAATTGTCACAAATCAGATTGCTTCGGCGGGAGCGGCCCGAATTGCCCCTTTGGATGGTCTAAAAGGACGCTTAAAACTGCCCGCCAACGGTGAATTGGCGGCGATTTTTGGCTCGGCGGATGGCTCAGGCGGGCGATTGCCTGGCATTTACCTCGATACCTTGCCGGGTTCCGGGGTCAATTCTCCGTGTGATGGCAAAATAATGTTCGCCGGGCCCTTTCGGGGCTACGGTCAAATGTTGATCATTGCGGCGAACGGTGGCTATCATGTTTTGTTAGCTGGTCTTACACGTATTGATGGAGTTCAGGGCCAAGTGGTGCTTGCGGGCGAACCTCTGGGACGGATGGGACCGGGACAGCAGGGGGCCGGCAGAGATATCGCTCGTGGCAAGAGACTTTACATAGAGTTTCGCCATAATGGTGCCCCGGTCGATCCTGTACCGTGGTTTGCAGCACTCAGAGAAAGGGTAAGTGGATAATCCATGAAGAAGTTAGTTCTTGCCGTCGTTGCGGCAATCGGCGGCGCTGCTGCAACAATTGTATTCACGCAGGCCATTGCCGGAACCGACACGTACAGGCAACTCAACCTTTTTGGCGATGTGTTTGAGCGCGTCAAAAACGACTATGTGCGCGAAACCAAAGACGCCGAACTGGTCGAGAGTGCGATCAACGGCATGCTGAACGGTCTCGATCCGCACTCGAGCTATCTCAATCCCAAGAATTTTTCGGACATGCAAGTGTCGACGCGCGGCGAGTACGGCGGGCTGGGGCTTGAAGTGACGATGGAAGACGGACTGGTCAAAGTCATCTCGCCTATGGACGGGACGCCGGCGGCGAAAGCCGGGATCAAAACCGGTGACTTGATTGCCGCCATTGACGGTGTTTCGATCCAGGGCCTGACTTTGTCGGAAGCGGTCGACAAAATGCGGGGGCCAGTGAACTCGCAGATCAAGATCACGATCCTGCGCAAGAGCGAGAAAAAACCCTTTGATGTCACAATTACGCGTGCCGTCATTCGCGTCGAAAGCGTGCGGTTCAAGCAAGAGAACGAAATCGCGGTTATCCGCATCACGACCTTCAACGAACAAACCGAAGAAGGCATTGACCGGGTGGTCAATCTGACCAAAGCCAAGATCGGCAACAAATTGCGCGGCGTGGTGCTCGACCTTCGTAACAATCCCGGTGGGCTGCTCGATCAGGCTATCAATGTGTCGGATGCGTTCCTGGATCAAGGCGAAGTTGTTTCGACCCGCGGACGGCGTGCATCGGACACGCAACGTTACAATGCGCGCACCGGCCAGATCTTCCCGGGCGTCCCCGTGATCGTGCTGGTCAACCAAGGCTCGGCGTCGGCGTCGGAAATTGTTGCGGGCGCGCTGCAAGACCACAAACGCGCCCGAGTGATCGGCACGCGCTCGTTTGGCAAAGGCTCGGTGCAGACTGTCATTCCGCTTTCGGGCGGCATTGACGGCGCGCTACGTCTGACGACGGCCAAGTATTACACGCCATCGGGACGGTCCATTCAGGCTACAGGAATCGATCCTGACATTCTGGTTGAGCAAGCGTTCGAGGACAACAGCGAGGCTGAGGCCAATGACCGGATGTCAGAAGCCAATCTTCCCAAGCATCTTGATGGTCAGGAAGGTGGGAAAAAACCTCATGTCGGGCCAAAAGTTAAGCCGAAAGCCGGCGAAAAATTCGACGATTTTCAGCTGACTTACGCGTTGAGACTCTTACGGGGCCAGGAAATTGTCTCGGCCACGGAAAAGCCCGCGCGGGCGCCGAATTAATCGCCTGCTGACAGTCTCTTGATATAAATCGCTCGGAAGGGGAGATTCGCCCCTTCCGAAGCAGATGATGTCGAGCGGCGCATTTATGACCATGACAGGCATTTCGGCAGGAATAGCCCTTGGCGCCCGTTCCTTTCTGGCGGTCACGCGGCGCTTGGCCGGGGTCGTTTTCGCCGTGCTCAAGAAACAAAAAACCAGCACCCTCGCGGTCGGCGGCATTGCCACGTTTTTTTCTGCCTTGCTTTTGGGCGTGACACTGTTTGGCAGCAGCGAACCCGGAGGGGCGCCCACTGTTCTCAAGATAAACGCCGGTAGTCCCGTTCAGATGGCCGCGCCGGGTTCAGGCACATCATTGATCGCCACCAACGGGTCGGTGATCAGCGATCCGGCGCTCATTGAAATTTCGACTGATGGACCGCTGCCTCGAATCTCACGGGATGGGCGAAAGGCCATGGACGTCTATGCGCGCGCTTTCGACGCCAATGATCCCAGACCCAAGATTGCGTTGATTGTCAGCGGGTTGGGACTGAGCGCGAGCATGACACAAGCGGCCGTCGATCATCTGCCGCCTGGAATCACATTTGCGTTTACGCCTTATGGGGTGTCGTTGCAGGGCGCGGTTTCGACTGCGCGCGCCAATGGACACGAAGTGCTGATCGAAGTGCCGCTTGAACCCTATGATTATCCCGACAGTGACCCAGGCCAGAACACCTTGCTGACGGGTACGGCGGCCGTCGATAATCCAGCGCGGCTGCAATGGGTGATGTCCCGCTTTACCGGATATGCGGGGCTTATCAATGCCCAAGGCTCCAAATTTCTGGCAAGTGAGCCTGATGTCCGGGCGATGATGCAGGTTGCAGCGACGCGCGGACTTTATTTTGTCGATAGCGGGCAGTCTGATCAATCGCTGGCGCGGGAGGCGGCCGGCGTCGTTGGCACCTCGTTTGTGCGCGGCGATCTGCAAGTCGACCGGATGCCATCGATGAGTGCAATTGAAGCGGAATTGGCCCGCCTGGAGGTGTTGGCGCAACAGCGAGGTACGGCCCTTGGTGTTGCTTCGGTCTATCCTGTGACATTGAATCGTGTGATTGTCTGGGCAAATGGCCTTGAACAAAAAGGAATAACCCTCGTGCCGGTGTCAGCGCTTGCCGCCACGAAAAGATCAATCGCGACGCCCAGACCGGCGCCTGCGCCACGACGCCCCGTTGCTCCAGCAACACCGCATTCGCCTGCGCCAGAACCGGGGCCGCATCCTTGAAGGGCACCAATCCAGATCACCTGCCTTACCGGCGCTGTGTTGGAATTATGGTGTTCAACAGCTTGGGCCAGGTTTTTGTTGGCCGGCGCATCAACATTGAAATCGGCGAAGCGTGGCAGATGCCGCAAGGCGGCGTGGACCTGGGCGAAGAATTGCGAGACGCAGCGTTGCGCGAACTTGAAGAAGAGACTGGCATCACCAAGGTCAGCGTGCTTGCGGAAGCCCCGGACTGGTACACCTATGAAATCCCTCGCCGGTCGGTGGGCGTTGCGCTGAGGGGGAAGTTTCGCGGGCAAAAGCAGAAGTGGTTTGCCATGCGCTATTTGGGCGAGGACCACGAAATCGACCTCAAACGGCACAAGCCGCAGGAATTTGACGCCTTCCGCTGGGTTGACATCGATGAGCTCGATTCACTTATTGTTCCCTTTAAGCGAGAGGTTTACAGCCAAGTCGTAGCGTCATTCAGGCATTTGGTGCTTCGGGCTTAACTGCTTGTGAAAGCAATGCTTCGGGTGTGACAAGTTGATTGGCTAGACTGGCGGCAGATGGAATCACCTGTCGTCATGATCCACGGCGCTTTCTGCGCCTCTTGGGCTTTTGATAATTATGCGAAACTCTTTGAGGCGCATGGTGCGAAGGTCTACACGCCGACTTTGCGGCATCACAATCTGCCGGCGGGCGTGCGCTCGCCGCGAGAATTGGGTACCACCAGCACTCTGGACTACGCGGCCGACATCGAAGCTTTAGTGCGCTCGTTGAAAGTTCCGCCGGTGCTCATTGGGCATTCGATGGGCGGTCTGGTGGCCCAGATGGTAGCGCAGCGTGTGAACGTACGCGCGCTGGCCCTGATCGCGCCGTCGGCGCCTTGGGGCACGTTGCCGACCAGCCCCTGGGAAATCATGTCGGCGCAAGGGCTCTATCTTGCCGGGCAGTTCTGGAACAAACCGCTGAGACCCGAGGCCTGGATTGCTGAGACACATGCGCTGGATATGATGCCCGCGAAAGAGCGCGAAGCCTTGTTTGCGAGGTTCGTACCGGAATCGGGGTTGGCGACTTTTGAAATTTTGCATTGGGGCATGGACATACGGCGCGCGACCTCCGTCGATGCGCGCAAGGTGAGCTGTCCGGTGCTGTGCGTGGCGGGGGCCTATGACCGGGTCAACCCTCCCAAGACGGTGGCCTCCATTGCCAAACGCTACCGGGACAACGGTGAGTATTTCGAAGTCGACAATGCCAGCCATTGGCTGATCGGCGAGCCGGGCTGGGAAAGAACGGCGAAATTTGTGCGCGAGTGGATCGGCAACGTTACGGCCCGAGTTGCGGCCTAAAAGCTATCGCCGTAGACTTCTCCGAAAATGGGAGACGCTGATGGCGAACGCAAAAACTTCAAAGCGCAAACCGTTCAAAGGCATCTCGCTGCTCATTGGCACGCGCAAGGGGGCGTGGTTGTTCCATAGCGATGCCACGCGCACGAAATGGCGGGTCGAGGGGCCGATCATGCTGGGGCAGATCGTCAATCACCTCGTGCGCGATACGCGTTCGGGGACCATGTTAATGGCGGTGAAGACTGGCCATTTGGGGCCGACGATCTTTCGCTCGGTCGATAAGGGCAAGACCTGGAAGGAGGCGGGCATGCCTCCGGCGTTTCCCAAGGTGGAAACCGGCGGGCGGGCGGTCGATCATTCGTTCTGGCTGTCTCAGGGGCATGACAGCGAGCCCGGCGTTTGGTGGGCAGGCACGTCGCCGCCGGGGATGTTCGTTTCCAACGACGACGGCGTTTCGTGGGAGAGCGTCGCGGGCTTCAACGAGCATGCGATGTACGAGAAATGGGTGCCCAAGGATGCGGGCACGCCGGACGGGGCGCTGCTCAATCAGATCGTGATTGACCCGCGCGATGCTAGGCACATGTATATCGCGACCTCGACTGGCGGTGTGTTCGAATCCCATGACCGGGCGGCGACGTGGCGGCCGCTCAACAAAAACGTCGAGGCGAATTTCAATCCCGACCCCTATCCCGAATATGGGCAGGACGCGCACTACATCGCGCTTTCGCCCACCGATCCCGACCGAC
>VFKO01000466.1 GCA_009885515.1 Rhodobiaceae bacterium
ATGCCCGTGCCGAGGCGCAGTTCCAAGAGGAAGTTGCCACAAATCTGACGCGAAACTACCTGAGCCAACTTGCGCACGGCATGTTGGCAATGACCGGCTTTCGCCTTGTCAATGCGCCGACGTTCGTCCCAGCCTATCTGTTTGCCCTGTCAGGCTCCACCAGCATTGTCGGTTTGATCCTGGCAACCCAGCATCTTGGGTCTTTTTTCAGCAGCGTGTTCGGCGCGACTGCGGTCGAGCATCGGCGGCGCATTGTCGATTTGGGCCTGCGCTATGGCTGGATGATGCGTCTGTCCGTACTGGGGCTGGCGCTGGCTGGATTTCTGCTGCCACCGGGGATGGCGCTCTACGTCTTTGCGGTGTTTCTGGGTCTTCTGGGTATTTTTTCGGGCATGCAGGGCGTGCTTTGGAATGTCCTGTTGACCAAAACGATTCCGCCCGATCGACGGGGCATGTTGATCGGGCTCAGAAATTTCCTTGGCGGGATGACGGCGTCGGCGGTCGCTTATTTTGGCGGCACGTACCTTGTTGAACATAATGCGCTGGGCAACGGCTACGCATCGACTTTCCTGCTTGCTTTTGTTTTGACGGCTGGCGGGCTGACGTTTCTGTATCTTGTGCGCGAACCCTCTTCGCCTGTTGTGCGTTCACAGGTTGGCGTGCGCGAGCGGATCGGAGACATTCCGGCCCTGCTGCGTGACCGGGGCTTTGCCGCTTATTTTTGGGCACAGTCGCTGGCGACGCTGGGGACGTTGGCGCTGCCATTTTACATTCTGTTCATTGCAGAGACTCAAGGTCTTACTGGCGAGACTCTGGGTTTGCTTTCTCTGGCCTTGCTTGTTTCGCAGACGATTGCAAACCTTGGCTGGGGCGCACTCGCCGACCGGATGGGGTTCAAGGCCGTGTTTGTACCGGCGTTGTTGTTGTGGGCCGGTGCAACGGTGGGTTTAGCGTTTGCGCCGGATCAGAGCGGCGTCATATTCTGCTTTGTTGGGATTGGCGCTGGATATTCCGGATTTCAGATTGCGGCACAGAATATGGTGCTGGAATTCGGAACGCGCGAAGACCTGCCGATGCGGATTGCGATGGTTAATTCGGCGCAGTCGCTGGTTCAAGTCTTTGGGGCCATTATTGGTGGGCAGCTCGCGGAGTCCATGGGCTTTGAAATTGTGTTTGCGGCGGCAGTTGTTGCGAAACTCGCAGCCGCTGTCATGTTGTGGTTCTATGTGGAAGAGCCGCGCGGCGCTCGATCTTGGGGCAAGGTTGGGATCGATGCAGCTGAAGGATTTGGCATGTCAGTGCAAAGCGATGAGACGCAAGAGTCCGCTGTTGGGACGGCGCCGGAACGAGTTCAGGCCAGCGCGGCCGCGCGCGTGGATGAGCGCCGGCGTGCGAAGACGGCGCTGAACACGCGCATTGACGACATCAAGTGGACGCTGGTCGCGTGCTGGATTGCCTTGCTGCTGCTGGCGGCGTGGACACAGGCGTGGACATTTTGCCTGATCCTTGCCGTTGCCGTGAGCGCTTTTGCGGTGGCCCGTCTTGGGTTCGTTCGCAGTCTTCCCGAACCGTTGCCGGCGAAGTCCGCCGCTTTTGTTCAGCAACGCGGCGAAACTGATGGGCAAGCGCCCCTGAACCTGGTGACCAATGATTATTCAGCGGCAGAGATCGTACGCCGCCTTCCCGATGCTGCAATCCTGGTTGATCAAAGCGGACGCATTGTGGCGGCGAATGATGTGCTTGTGCAATTGCTGGGTGTTGCGGAGCCACGCAAGCATCTGGCGAGCGTCATGCGCGCGCCGCAGGTTCTGGGCGCGTTGGAGTCGACGTTGGCCGGGCGAGGCGCGCAGCGCGTGGAATTCCCGATCATTGGTACACCCGAGCAGAATTTTACGGCCGATATCGCTCCCATCCAGGGCGATGACCGCACAATCAAAGGGGTGCTGATTGTTTTGCACGATACGACCAAGGCGCAACGCGTCGAACAAATGCGCGCGGATTTTGTTGCCAATGCCAGCCACGAATTACGAACCCCGTTGGCCTCGCTAACGGGATTTATCGATACGTTGCGCGGCCACGCAAAGGACGATCCGGAAGCCCAGGAGCGATTTTTGCTGATCATGGCGGAGCAGGCGGCTCGCATGCGGCGCCTCATCGATGATTTATTGTCGCTCAGCCGGATCGAACTGAACGAGCATGTTCGCCCCGCGGGTAGCGTCAATGTGGGTGATCTGGTCGAGGAGGTTGTTCACGCCCTGTCGCCGATGGCGGTGTCGGCGAACATGCAACTGGAAATTATTGAGCCCACGTCTTTGCCCAATGTTTCAGGTGACCGGGACGAACTTTACCAAGTGATCCAGAACCTGGTTGACAATGCGATCAAGTACGGCAGACCGCAAACGGCCATCACCATCGAATTGGCGACCCGGCGCGCTGGTCCGGGCGAGCCTGGGCCGTCACCCTCAGTTTGTCTCGTGGTTCGCGATCATGGCGAAGGTATCGCGCGCGAGCATATTCCACGCCTGACAGAGAGATTTTACCGGGTCGATGCCCGTCGAAGCCGTGCCATTGGCGGAACGGGCCTGGGTCTTGCGATCGTCAAACATATTATCAACCGCCATCGCGGGCGCATGTCCATTGAAAGCCAGGTCGGGGAAGGGTCTGTTTTTTCAGTGTACCTTCCTTTGGCCACAGACATGGGGACGGGCGATGCGGCGCAACAAGGCCTTCTGACCTCGTCATAAATCCTTCGCTTGATTGTCACATCAGACCGGCACAGGTAATCTATTGAAGGGCCTCAAGTGCGGCGTCCAGAATTGTTGCGATTTGTTTTCAACGACGAGGCAGATATGGCGGATCACATAGTCAAGTCGTTCCACGACCAGCTCGGGGCCTTGAGTACGGCCATCGTGCAGATGGGTGGAATGTGCGAGACGCAATTGGGAAATTCGATTGAGGCCATTGCGCGGCGGGATATGGATATCGCCGAGCGTACGGTGCAACTCGATGAACAAATTGACCGTCTGGAGACCCAGATCGAGCAACAGGCGGTTCAGTTACTGGCACTGCGCCAGCCGTTGGCGACCGATCTTCGTGAGACGCTGGCCGCTCTCAAGATTTCCGCCGATCTGGAGCGGATTGGAGATTTGGCAAAAAATGTTGCCAAACGCGCACTCGTGGTGGCGCGCGACGTGCCGGATCAGGCGCTGACGCAAGGGTTGGCCCGCATGGGGCGTTTGTCGCTTCAGCAGCTCAAGAATGTGCTGGATGCCTATTCCCGGCGTGATGCCAATGCCGCGATGACGGTGTGGAGCTGTGACGGAGAAATCGATGAGATTTACAATTCGCTGTTTCGCGAGCTGTTGACCTACATGATGGAAGATCCCCGCAAAATCAGCCACGCGACGCATTTGCTGTTCATTGCCAAGAACTTCGAACGCGTTGGCGATCATGCGACCAATATTGCCGAAACCGTGCATTACATCGTGACTGGATCGAAAATGAACAGCTTGCGGCCGAAGGGCGATACGACGTCGTCCACTACGGTACAGGCTGTGGCGAAACCCCTGGAGGATCAGAGGTGAGCTTCCCATGAATGGTGCGCGAAAACCGCTGGTGTTGATCGTGGAAGACGAAGCCCATCTGACGACGATGTTGCATTACAATATCGAGAAAGAAGGATTTCGGGTTGCCGAGGCGCGGGACGGCGAAGAGGCGTTGCTTATGGTCCAGGAAGAGCCTCCTGATTTGATCTTGCTGGACTGGATGTTGCCGCGCGTGCCGGGGATCGAAGTGTGCCGGCGCTTGCGATCAAAGGCCGAGACACGAAATATTCCGATCATCATGCTGACCGCGCGTGGCGAAGAGGCAGACCGGGTGCGCGGATTGGACACGGGCGCCGACGACTATATCACGAAGCCATTTCTGATGACGGAGCTGCTGGCGCGCGTTAGGGCGGTGCTCCGGCGTATCAGGCCGGCGCTGACAGAAGATGTTTTGACTTTCGGCGACCTTTCGATCGATCGCACGTCGCACAGGGTCAGACGCAGCGGGCGCGAAATTCACTTAGGCCCGACCGAGTACAAACTGCTCGATCATTTTTTACAACATCCAGGGCGCGTGTTCAGCCGCGAACAATTGCTCGATGCGGTTTGGGGTTCGGGTGTCTATGTCGATGCGCGCACTGTCGACGTGCATATCGGCCGGCTGAGAAAGGCCGTGAACGAGCAAGGCGACGTCGATCCGATCCGAACGGTGCGCTCTGCCGGATATGCGCTGGACGAGTCGTTTCAGCCATAAAAAAGGGAGCCGGAGCTCCCTTCACAATCGTGAAGCCAGGCGTGCGCCTAGGTGCGAACCAAATAGCGGCGGAAGTCGCGGTCGCGATCGCGGTCCCTGCGGCTTTGCGCGGGTTGAAAGGCCTTGACCGAATGGGCATCGCAATAGGGCGAGCTGGCTTTAGGCGGATGTCCGCAAAAGTGAAATTCGGACGTAGACGGGTCGCCGATCGGCCATTTGCACATACGGTCATTGATGGTGAGAACGGTTGTTTTGCGACCGAATTCGTCAACAATGGGATCGCGCTCGATGATGGGCGCCTGGATAACCGGAGGCGGGCGTGGCCGTGCCGTGCGTCTGGCGACTTGCATGCGCGGGCGTTCGGTGCGCGCGGGTGTGGCGCGGCCTGCCAATCCCAGGCGGTGAACTTTTCCGATCACGGCGTTGCGGGTGACCTCACCCAATTGCCGGGCAATCTGGCTGGCACTCAGTCCGTCAGACCAAAGTTGTTTGAGCTGTTCAACGCGCTCGTCCGTCCAACTCATCCGGTACTCCCTTGTTTGGACAGGCATGGTTAAGTCCACCCATAGTATGCGGATCAGCGGATGCCACAAGATAATATGCTAAGGCCTAGATGTAGTTATTGGGGATTGTTGTCGTTCAACCACAATGGTTAACAATTCGACAGGTCTCGTTGACAGTTATGTTGCAGCGCAGAATACTCGCCGCCTGCGGAAACCAACGGATTTCCGCCTCTTTCCTGAGGAAAAGCCGTGATACCACCTCTCTTACCGACTTATGCGCGCGCGCCACTGGCATTTGAGCGCGGTGAAGGGCCTTATTTAATAGCGACGGACGGTCGACGTTTTCTGGATTTTGCGGCGGGGATTGCGGTCAATGCTTTGGGACACGCCCATCCGCGACTTGTGGCGGCGTTGTCGGCGCAAGCCTCGAAACTTTGGCATACCTCGAACCTGTACCAGGTGCCCGGACAGCAATTGCTGGCCGAGCGGTTAGTGGCAGCCACTTTTGCCGACACCGTGTTTTTTGGCAATTCGGGCGCGGAAGCGATCGAATGTGCGATCAAGATTGCACGAAAGTTTCATGCTGCGCGCGGCGAACCGCAGCGCTTCCGGATCATCACATTTGAAGGCGCATTTCATGGGCGCACGCTGGCGACCCTGGCTGCGGGTGGCCAGAAAAAATATCTCGAGGGGTTCGGGCCCAAAGTTGATGGCTTCGATCAAGTGGCGTTTGGCGATCTGGAAGGTGTCAAGCGGGCCATCGGGCCGGAGAATGCCGGTATTCTGATCGAACCCATCCAGGGTGAAGGCGGGGTGCGTTGTGTGCCGGGCGAGACTTTGCGCGCGCTGAGAGCGCTTTGCGACGAACATGGCTTGATGCTGATGTTTGACGAGATTCAATGCGGCATGGGGCGGACGGGCAAACTCTTTGCCCATGAGTGGGCTGGGGTTACACCGGATATCATGGCGATTGCCAAAGCGCTGGGCGGCGGTTTTCCAGTCGGCGCCTGCCTTGCGACCGAAAGGGCCGCCGCCGGCATGACGACCGGGACACATGGGTCGACGTTCGGCGGGAATCCATTGGCGATGTCCATCGGCAATGCGGTGCTTGATGTGGTGCTGGAGCCTGCGTTCCTGGAGCACGTCAACAAAGTTGCGAATTATCTGAAGCAGCAACTGGGCATGATTGCCGATCGCTATGGACCGGTCATCGAAGAGGTGCGCGGGCAAGGCCTTTTGCTGGGTCTGAAATGCAAGGTGCCCAATACATTGCTTGTCGATGCGTTGCGCGAGCGGGGCATGCTGGTGGTGGGCGGCGGCGACAATGTTGTTCGCATTTTGCCGCCGCTGATTATCACCGAAGAGCATGTCCGCGACGCCATCGCAATTTTGAACGATGCTTGCGCAAGCCTTGCCCACCAGCCTGCGAAGGATGCTGCGAAATGAGTTTAGGCAAACCCCTCAAGCATTTTCTTGATCTGGATGCGTTTGACGGGGCGATGCTTCGACAGCTTGTCGATGACGCGCAGCGCATGAAGTCGGCGCGTCAAGGTCTTCCAAAAGGCCAATGTGATGACGATGCGCCGTTGACGGGGCGGATGCTGGCGCTGGTGTTCGAGAAGCCGTCGACACGCACGCGGATTTCGTTCGATGTCGGCATGCGCCAGCTTGGCGGGGAGTGCATGTTCCTGGATGGCCGCGATATGCAGTTCGGACATGGCGAAACTGTTGGCGACACCTCGCGGGTGCTGTCACGGTATGTTGATGCGATTGTGCTGCGTTCGAAGCGGCACCAAAGCCTTCTGGATTTGGCGCGAACGGCGAGCGTGCCCGTCATCAATGGCCTGACGGACAAAACCCATCCGTGTCAGCTGATGGCCGACATCATGACATTCGAAGAACATCGCGGCCCGATCACCGGCAAGACCGTGACATGGTCGGGGGCTGGTAACAATGTCTGCGCGTCGTGGATTCATGCGGCGGTGCGATTTAATTTTGTACTCAGGATTGCCTGTCCGGCAGAAATCGAACCCGACCCGGCAGTGATGGCGTGGGCGCGCGCGCAGAAAGGCCGCGTCGACATTGTGCGCGATCCTTACGAGGCGGTTGCAGGCACAAGTGCCGTCGTCACCGACACGTGGGTGCAGATGTCGGAGACCGACAATCTGGGCGAGGGAGGGACACGGTCACGGCACAATTCGCTGGTGCGCTATCGTGTTGATGAACGGTTGATGCAGGCCGCCGGCAAAGACGCGATCTTCATGCATTGCCTGCCGGCCCATCGCGGTGAAGAGGTCACCGATGCCGTGCTCGACGGGCCGCAATCTGTCGTATTCGATGAAGCGGAGAACCGCTTGCATTCGCAGAAAGCCGTGTTGCGCTGGGCATTGACGTGACCCCCAAGGATTTTGTCCGCGGCTTTCAGATCGAAGGTATGAATGTCCGGGGACGGATTGTTCACCTGACCGAACTTGCCGACCGGGTGATTGCGGCGCATGGCTATCCTGAGCCGGTGTCGCGCGTTGCTGGTGAGGCGCTGGTGTTGGCCGCGCTCCTGGGGTCGTCGCTGAAGTTCGACGGCACACTGACGGTGCAGACACGAGGCCAAGGGCCGTTGCGCATGGTGGTGGCGGATTACACTGCGTCAGGTTCGGTTCGTGCCTGTGCGACGTTTGACCGGGAAGCTGTCGAAGCCCTGGGTGCGTCGCCCGCGTTTGAAGATTTGGTGGGGCCGGGCTCGCTTGCGATCACCATCGATCCCGGCGGTGACATGCAGCGCTATCAGGGGGTCGTGCCGCTTGAGGGGCAGGGGCTTGCCGGGGGCGCGATGGCTTATTTTGAACGCTCGGAGCAAATTCCCACACATATCAAGCTCAGCGTGGCAACACTGAGCGTGCGCGGGCAAGACGAGGCGCGCCCGCATTGGCGTGCGGGCGGAATGTTGATTCAGAATTTGGCGTCATTGGGCGGGCTGCCGGTTGAAACAAAAGCGGATGACTGGACGCGGGCGGCAGCGCTTTTTTCGACGGTCGAGGCGCATGAACTCGTTGATCCGCTGGTTGAGGCGGAGCGTTTGCTATACCGGCTGTATCATGAAGACGGCGTGCGGGTTTTCGATGTTCAACTCCTGAAGTTCGAATGCCGGTGCAGTGCGGAGCGTGTGTCGTCCGTGTTGCGGCAGTACTCTGCGGACGAGTTGAAGGATTTGGTCGAAGCGGATGGCTTGGTCCGCGCCACCTGCGAATTTTGTTCGACGCGTTATGAATTTTTGCCGGCGGATTTTAGCGAACCTCAGCAGGCGTGATCGATCAAGCGGCGCATGAAGGTCACGCAGGCGTCGATTTGCGAAAGCTCGATGAACTCGTTGGGTTTGTGGGCTTGCGCGATATTGCCGGGGCCGCAGACAACGGCTGGGATATCTGCGCCCTGGAAGAGCCCCGCTTCGGTTCCGTATGAGACGGCTTCAGCGTGGTTGCGGCCGGTGAGTTGTTTGGCAAGCGCTTCAGCCGGGCAATTATCGTTTGGCATCAAGGGCGGCACGTGGGCACGCGGCAGGGTTTCAATATCGGCCTCCGGTGCGACCAGGCGCAGGCGGGGCAGGATTTTTTCGCGCATGTGGGCTTCAAACAGGTTGAAGAGTTCGTGTTGGTCCGTGCCCGGCAGATAGCGGTATTCCCATTGAAAGGTGCAATGACGCGCGAGAATGTTGAGTGCGGTGCCGCCTTCGATCGTGGATGATTGTGTGGTTGTGTAGGGCGGATCGAAGCGGCCTGATGGATCGCCGCGACGGCGCATTTGCTCCGCGAGTTCGGACAGATACATGATCAGTTCGGCGGCGACCATGACCGCATTGACGCCTTTGTGGGTTTGGCTTGAGTGGGCCTCGCGACCGGTGACGGTGGTGCGGAATGAACGGATACCCTTGTGGGCGTTGACGACCTTCATATCGGTGGGTTCGCCGATGATGGCGAGTTTGGGCTTGGGGATAGTGCGTACAATATCGGCGATCATGGGGCGTACGCCGAGACAGCCGACTTCTTCGTCGTAAGACAGGGCGATGTGAATTGGAACTTTAACGCCGCGGGCCAAAAACTCCGGCACGAGGGCGAGCGCCACAGCGGAGAAACTTTTCATGTCCGCCGTGC
>VFKO01000440.1 GCA_009885515.1 Rhodobiaceae bacterium
GAACGGAAAGCAAACGGCGTTGTTGTTGCTGTGAAAGCGCCGGTCAAGCTTGCAGACAAGTCGGTTTGGCATTTTACGGCTTCAGCGCGGTACGCGAATGGGAATGACAGCATTGCGTTGGAAGCGGCATTCAAGCCCGTGCGGTTAAGTGTACTGGCGAAAAGCGGAACCGGTCTGAAGGCTCTCAGCGGGTTTAACATCCCCGTGCAAGGCAACGCCGACTGCGGATTTGGCATTGCCGGTAAACTTGGGCGATGCAAATTTTGGCTCAATGCAGGTACGGGGTCATTGCAACTTCCGGCACTGAAGCAAGACCCCGTCCATCTCAAAGAGGCCGCACTGACGGTAGAAGTCGACTTTGCCTCACAGAGCTATGCCATCGAAGAGATGACATGGAAAGGCAAGACAATCCGGGGTTTGGTTTCGGGCACTGGGGCATTCGCTTTCGCGCCGGATGGAGCGCTTGCGTCCTTGTCGGCGGATTGGACTGCGGAAAATATTTCGATTGACGCGCCCAATGTGTTTGAGGGTGGATTGGCTTTAGAAAGCGCCCGGTTCAAAGGTGTGTTCGATGCAGCCCAGAAAAGCCTGACGATTGAGCAAATTCTGGCTCGCCGCGGGCCATTCGAAATCAACTTGGCAGGCAGTCTCCAGGATCACCCGGTTTCCATGGGTGTGATCCTCAACGGGCAAATCAAGGATTTATCCTTTGCCAACTTGAAACGGCTTTGGCCGGCTGGTGCTGCACCGGGCGCGCGCGATTGGATTGCTGTGAACGTTCGCGAAGGCGCAATCAAGTCGGCGCGGGTCGCTGTCAATCTGGCACCCGGCGCGATTGTTGGCGAGCGGATACCCGACGAAATGATGAATGTCGGGCTGACACTTGAGGGCATGCGCGTCACCTATTTGTCAGGACTTCCGGATCTCACGAGAGTTTCCGGAACGGCGGTTCTTTCCGGCGACACATTCAAAGCCAGCATGACAGGTGGCGCGATCGGGGCGGTCCAGCTCAAACAGGGCTCAGTCGTCATCAACGAGCTGCACAAGCACGGGACGATAGGTGTTGTGAGCGGTGACATTGCGGGGCCGACGCGTGATATTCTGTTGTTGCTGGATCAGCCGCGCCTAAAGTATCCGTCACGTTACGGCATTGATGCCTCAATGGCTGGCGGAAGCACGGATGCCAGGTTTTCATTCTCTATTCCGATGCTCAAGGATTTGAGCGCCGACAATATCGGGATCGATGTCGGTGCCGAATTGAGAGACGTAAAACTTCCGATTAACAGTCAGTTCGGACTTACCGGCGGAAAATTTTCCATCAAGCTCAATGGGAAAGGCATGAAGGCGTTGGGGGCCGTGCAAATCAACGGTGCTTCGGTCGGCTTTATTTGGGCGGAAGACTTTACCGGAACCGCGAAGAATGGAACGCGCATTGATGTGACAGCAACCCTTACTCAAGCGCAGCGTTCATTGTTCGGTCTGAACCTTGAGCCGTATTGGGAAGGGCGCGCGGGGCTTGTCGCGACATTTACTGGCGGCCAAGGAAAGGTTGAACACGCCACGCTTGAAGCTAATCTGACGGGCTCCCGCCTGTCCATTCCTGCCTTGAATTGGGCGAAACCAGAGGACGCAAGCGCAACCCTGCGGGCCGCCATCGCATTCAAGCCCGACAAGTCGATCGAGATTTCGAGTATCGATGCCACGGGACAAAGCTTCAAGGCGCAAGGGCGGCTGGTGTTGCGTGGTGGGAAGTTGAGGAATGCGGAATTTAGAAAGCTGCAACTCGGCCCGCGCAACGATTTTGCGCTCGACTATCGCATGACACCGGACAACGCGACTTCCGTCGACATCAAAGGCCGTGTCATGGATGCGGGCGGACTGCTGGATAACGGGGACGGGCCGGAGCCCGGGGATAAGAAGAAAGAGTTGAAATTTCCCTTGGCGATTAAGGCTGAAGTCGATACGGCTCATCTGCAGGG
Organism: Rhodobiaceae bacterium; assembly: GCA_009885515.1. GTDB lineage: Bacteria > Pseudomonadota > Alphaproteobacteria > Micropepsales > Micropepsaceae > SZUA-430. The sequence goes on from VFKO01000440.1 coordinate 1,980, forward strand.
CGGCGTATCATACAGTTCATTGAAGTTTGCATATGCGGATGATGGATCGCATTTGACGCAGTTCAAGCTGGACGCTTCTGCGCAAGGCGCGAATGTGCGGGGAGAGTTGATCACGGCGGCTGATGGTGCACGTAACTTGAAAGTTCAGACGAGTGATGCAGGCCGGTTTGTACGGGGCGTGACCGGATTCCGCAGTTTGATTGGGGGACAGCTTTCATTGGCGGTTGAGCTTACCCCGCTCAGTAACAGAGTGTCGCCGGAAGGTGCGTTTGATGGGGTGTTGAAAATTGAAGATTTTAAAATTGTTGATCAACCATTCTTTGCACGGCTGCTTTCAGCGGGATCTTTTACCGGGCTTGACGATCTGCTCGGAGGTGAAGGCATCACGTTCACAAAGCTGGAGCAGGTGGTCCATGGCAGGGGCGATGTAATCACTTTGGCCGATGGCCGCGCGGCTGGACCATCAATTGGTTTAACAACGCAGGGCACCTATAACCGCGCCAGTGAGCGGATCGATTTGAATGGTACAATCGTGCCGCTCTATGGATTGAACTCGATTTTTGAAGACATTCCTTTGGTCAGCGACATTTTGGGGTCGAAAAATGGCGAAGGGATATTTGCAGTGACCTATGCCGTAAAGGGACCGGTGGACGAACTCAAAGTGGCGGTGAACCCTATATCCGTTCTCGCGCCTGGATTTTTGCGTAAGATTTTTCAGATGGGTTCTGCGCCGCAGGCTGCCGCGCCCATGCCTTTGCCGATGCCGCAGCAAAAACTCGTTCCGCAAGAAAGCTTGCAGCAACCGCTGCCCAAAGCGAATTGAGTTTGCCCTCAGACCGGACGCAGCAGAACGTGTTTCTTCCGGCCGAGAGAAAGTTTGACGGCACCATCGCGCAGATGCTCTCCGGTCAGAACAAGTTTTTCATCTGTGGCGGGTTCATCATTGATACGCAATCCGCCGCCGGCGATTTGACGCCGGGCGTCACCATTTGAAGATGTCAGTCCCGCACGGGTAAAGGCCGCCAGGATGCCAAGACCGGCCCTCCATTCCGCTTTCGGCACTTCCAGTGTCGGAAGGTTTGCAGACACGCCACCGCCTTCGAAGGTTTGGCGTGCGGCCTCGGCGGCCCGTTCAGCCTCGGCGCTACCGTGGCAGAGAGCGGTCGCCTCGTTAGCGAGTATTTTTTTGCTTTCGTTCAGTTCAGAACCCTGGAGTGATTCCAGCCGTGCAATTTCGGCAAGCGGCAGATCAGTGAAGATGCGCATGAAGCGTCCAACGTCGGCGTCTTCGACGTTGCGCCAGTATTGCCAATAGTCGTACGGCGAGAGCATGTCTGCGGAAAGCCATACGGCTCCCGCTGCGGATTTGCCCATTTTGGCGCCGGAAGATGTGGTGATCAGCGGTGAAGTCAATCCAAACAGTTCGACATTGTCGGTGCGTCGCGCAAGGTCGATGCCTGAGACTATGTTGCCCCATTGATCCGACCCACCCATCTGCAGGCGGCAGCCGTGTCTGCGGAACAGTTCGACGAAATCATAAGCCTGAAGAATCATGTAATTGAATTCAAGGAACGAGAGCGGCTGCTCACGGTCAAGCCGGAGTTTGACGCTATCCATGGTGATCATGCGGTTGATGGAGAAATGCCGCCCGATCTCTCGCAGGAAGGGGATGTAGGGCAGCTTGTCGAGCCAATCGGCATTGTCGACCATGATGGCATCGCTGGGGCCGTCGCCAAACTTGAGGAAGCGCCGGAAGATTTCCTTGAACCGCTCTTTATGGACTTCAATTTTTTCGTCGGTGAGGAGTTGGCGTGTTTCATCTTTGCCGGACGGATCGCCAATCTTTGTGGTGCCGCCACCGACTACGACGATGGGCTTGTGACCGCCCCGCTGAAGAATGCGCAGCCGCATGATCTGGGTTAGATTCCCAATGTGCATGCTGGCGGCCGTGCAATCAAAGCCGATATACGCCGGCACATGCTCTTTGGCCATCAGCGCATCAAGGCCATCGGCATTGGTGCATTGATGCAAGTGGCCGCGCGCGGCAAACTCAGTCAGAAATTCGGAGCGGAATGCGCTCATCGTCTGCAAAAACCTTTGTCGGAGCGAATGATTGAGCCCGGTTTAAGGCGATAAGGGTTCTTCCACTGGCGGCATACGCATATCAAGATAGTCTTCTACGGTGCGGACCAGGTCAGGGACGTGATTCTCAAATAGATGGTTTGCGCCCTCAGCTTTTACCTGTGTAATTTTAATTCCGCGTTGGGCACTGAGACGATCAACCAATTTTTGTACGTCTGCTTCCGGTGAGACAGTGTCATTGCGGCCATGCAAAATAAGTCCAGATGCGGGGCACGGTGCTAAAAATGTGAAGTCGTAGAAGTTTGCCGGCGGGGAGATAGAGATGAATGCATGAATTTCCGGCCGGCGCATAAGAAGCTGCATGCCGATCCAAGCGCCGAATGATACGCCGGCAATCCAGCAGGTTTGCGCCCCTGGGTTCATCATTTGCAGCCAGTCTAATGCCGCCGCGGCGTCCGATAATTCTCCAACACCGGCGTCATACGTGCCCTGGCTACGGCCGACGCCGCGAAAATTGAAACGCAGCACCGAACAACCGCGACGGTGGAAGCTGTAGAACAGCTCGTAGGGAATCGGATGGTTCATCGTTCCCACGGCTTGCTTCGGGTGGGGGTGCAGAACCAAGGCAATGGGCGCCGATTTGTGTTTTTGATGCTGGTATTTGCCTTCGAGGCGCCCACTCGGACCGGTAAAAATCACATCAGGCATGCGGGATATTTACCTCGTTTGGTACGATTTGTTGAGTGCTAAAGTAGGGCAAGTTTTGACTGGACTATCTCGCAATTCATTTATTTTCCAATGGGTTATTACTTTCGACGGGTTGGCATCTATGTAATACTTGACCTGCACACTCGGGAAATATATATCGCCATTGTGATAGATGTCGGGCGGACTTGTAACACGGGTCCGGGGCTGAGAATCAAGAAAATCCGCTGTGCCGACTGCGCCCAATGCGCCCTGTTTTGGAGGTATGCCCATGAATCTGAGTACGAAGGGCCGTTATGCTGTGATGGCCATGGTGGACTTGGCGCGGAACGAGGCCGACAGACCCGTGGCGCTCAATGAGATTGCTGCCCGACAGGAAATTTCATTGTCCTATCTGGAGCAACTTTTTGCTGGCTTGCGACGGGGCGGTTTGGTGGTGAGTGCGCGTGGACCGGGTGGGGGCTACCGATTGGCGCATCCGGCAACTGAGACCCGCATTTTCGACATCATGGTAGCGGTCGATGAGCCGCTCAAAGCGACCCGCTGTGATCTGGCGTCACCGCGCGGGTGTACCGGGCAGCAAGGACGCTGTGTAACGCATGATCTGTGGGAGGAACTTGGGCGGCAGATCCACATTTTCTTGAGCTCGGTGACTCTTGCCGATGTGGTCAACAAGCGGGTCTTGGGGATGAGCCGTCCTGTCGGTGCGCATGGACCCGAATTGCAGCACCATCAACCGGCTGCGGAGTGAATAGCGTGGTGATGCGTTCCTATCTTGATTACAACGCGACCGCTCCGCTGAGACCAGAGGCGAAGACAGCGATGTTGGCGGCTTTGGATGCGTGCGGGAATGCGTCATCCATACATGCTGAAGGGCGGCAGGCGAGGTCGATCATTGATGGCGCGCGGCGGGATGTTGCAAGTCTGGTTGGGGTTGGTGCCGACAATGTCATTTTCACCAGCGGTGGCACTGAAGCGAATGCACTGGCGCTTTTGGGTTCCATCGATGAGGCCGCAAAATCGGGCGCACGCATTTCGCGATTGATCATCTCGGCGATCGAGCACGAGTCTGTGCGTGCCAATGCGGCGTTCTGCGAAGAGACGAAACCGGGCTTGCGGGTGGCAGTGTGTCCGGTGACTGCGCAGGGGCAAGTCGATCTTGAGGCACTGCGCAGGCTGTTGATGGAGGGCAAAGGCCGGGCTCTCGTTTCCGTGATGGCTGTCAACAATGAGACAGGTGTGGTTCAGCCGATTAAGGGCGCGGTGGCATTGTCGCGCGCGCATGGTGCGCTGGTGCACTGTGACGCTGTCCAAGCTGCGGGCCGTACGCCGATCAGTTTTGATCACTGGGATGTTGATTATCTGAGCCTGAGTGCCCACAAAATCGGTGGACCACAGGGAGCAGGCGCGCTTGTTGTGCGCAATGGCGTTCCGCTTGCATCGCAGATGAGGGGCGGCAGTCAGGAATTTGGCCGCCGCGCGGGCACTGAAAACGTCGCGGGGCTTGCAGGATTTGGAGCGGCGGCGAAAGCAGCAGCGGCTGAACTGGCGTCGGTAAAGGCTTGGGCTGCAAGGCGCGACAGTATGGAGCGCCGGTTGCGCGAGGCAGGGGCAGTCGTGTTCGGTGGCGAGGTCGAGCGTGTCGCGAACACGGTTTGCGTGGCAGTGTCGGGCATATCTGCCGCGACGATGGTGATCGCCCTTGATCTTGATGGGTTTGCAGTGAGTGCAGGTTCTGCCTGCTCTTCAGGAAAAGTCAGTCAGAGTCATGCATTGGCTGCGATGGGTGTTGATCCTGAGTTGGCGGCCTGCGCGATACGGATCAGTTTTGGTTGGCATACAGGTGATGAAGAATTGACGGCGTTTGCCGAGGCGTGGGCGCGCATTGTCAGTCGCGCACGGTCTCGTGTGGCGGCTTGAGGACATAGACTGATGGCCGAACAATCTACGATTGATGCAGTGACCTCGCGTGGCGGCGACAAGTATAAGTATGGATTTGTCACCGATATTGAGAGCGAGAAAGCGCCGAGGGGGTTGAACGCGGATACTGTCCGGTTCATTTCGGCTAAAAAGAATGAGCCCGGCTGGATGCTGGAGTGGCGCCTGGCGGCGTTCGAACGCTGGCAGACGATGCAGGAGCCCACCTGGGCGCGAGTCAAGTATCCACGCATCAACTATCAAGACGCTTATTATTATTCGGCGCCGAAATCCAAACCGAAACTGGACAGTCTGGATCAGGTCGATCCGAAGCTTCTGGAGACCTACAAGAAGCTTGGCATTCCGCTGACGGAACAGAAGATGCTGGCCGGTGTTGCGGTTGATGCCGTGTTCGACAGCGTTTCCGTTGCAACGACATTCAAAGGCAAGTTGAAAGAGGCGGGCGTTATTTTTTGTCCGATGTCGGAGGCGTTACAGAGCCATCCAGAATTGGTCCGGAAGTATTTGGGAACGGTGGTGCCGGTTACCGACAATTTCTTTGCCACTTTGAACTCGGCAGTCTTTAGCGATGGGTCCTTTGTTTACATACCGCCGGGTGTGCGTTGTCCGATGGAACTGGCGACTTATTTCCGCATCAATGAGGCCGAAACCGGACAGTTTGAACGGACACTGATCATTGCCGACAAGGGGTCGTATGTTTCCTATCTCGAAGGCTGCACGGCGCCGATGCGCGACGAAAATCAGCTGCACGCGGCAGTGGTTGAGTTGGTGGCACTGGACGAGGCTGAGATAAAGTACTCAACGGTGCAGAACTGGTATCCCGGCGATGAGAACGGGCGTGGTGGCATCTTCAATTTTGTAACCAAGCGCGGCGACTGCCGGGGTGTGCGGTCCAAGATCAGCTGGACGCAGGTGGAAACCGGCTCCGCGATCACCTGGAAGTATCCGAGTTGTATTTTGCGCGGCGATGAGTCGGTGGGGGAGTTCTTTTCCATCGCAATTGCCAATCATCATCAGCAAGCCGACACCGGCACGAAGATGCTGCATTTGGGCCGCAACACCAGTTCGCGCATCATCTCCAAGGGCATCAGTGCGGGGCAGGCGCAGAACACGTATCGTGGGCTGGTGAGCGCGCACGCAAAAGCCGAGAACGCGCGGAACTATACGCAATGCGACTCGCTGTTGATCGGGGCGAAGTGCGGGGCACACACGGTGCCTTACATTGAAACGCGCAACCCGACAGCGCAGTTCGAGCACGAAGCGACCACGTCTAAAATCAGTGACGATCAGTTGTTTTATTGCCTGTCGCGCGGGATACCGGCGGAGGAGGCGGTGACCCTGATCGTCAACGGATTTTGCCGGGAAGTTTTGCAGAAGTTGCCTATGGAATTTGCGGTTGAAGCGCAAAAACTTATCGGCGTGAGTCTTGAAGGAAGTGTCGGATGAGTTTTCTAGAGATCAA
>VFKO01000607.1 GCA_009885515.1 Rhodobiaceae bacterium
CATCGAGGGCAGGGAGGACCGTGTTGTCCCAGGCTTGGCGGAATTCGTGGCTGCCGACGCCGGGGTCGAGGGCCGCGTTCAAAATGTTGTGCGCCCTGCCCCGTTCTTGCGGGCGGCCGGTGCCGGGATAGAGCGGCATTTGGTGGCTGGAGGCGAAGAACAATTCCTCGTCGTCCTGGAACATGGCTTGCGTGCCGTTGCCGTGATGGACGTCGAAGTCGACGACGGCGATGCGGCGGAGGCCGTGTCGGGCGCGAGCGTGGAGCGCACCGATGGCGACGTTGTTGAACATGCAAAAGCCCATGGCGCGCGTCGGTTCGGCGTGGTGTCCCGGCGGGCGCACGGCGCAGAAGGCGTTTTGGATTTTGCCCGCCATCACGCGATCAACGGCGGCGACGACGGCGCCGGCCGCCCGCAGCATCGCCTCGCCCGAGCCCGGCGAGACATGCGTGTCGGGGTCGAGCGAGCCGTAGCCGGTTTCGGGCACGGCCTTCATCACGGCGTCGACGTAGAACGAGGGGTGGACGCGTTCGATTTCCTCGCGGGCGGCTGGCGGGGCTTCTTCGCGGGCGAGATATTGGAACGCTTCGTCTTCGAGCGCCCGGAGCACGGCGCGCAAGCGATCCGATGACTCTGGATGGCCGGGCGGGGTTTCGTGGTACAAGCAGGCTTGGTGTGTGAACAGGGCGGTGGTCATGAGCGGTAGTTTCCGCGATTGCCCGGCCCATCGCAAGTGAAGAGACGGCATTGACGAGCGAAAACGAAACGCAAAATCACCCTGAGCACGACGGTTTGATCAGCGGATTGCTGCTCGACGGCGCAGGCGGCGCGCGCGAAGTCGAGTGGCCGGAGGTGAAGCACTGGACGCCCGAAACCGGGGCGCTGTGGGTTCACTTGAACCGAACCAACGATGAAGCCGACCACTATATCCGTCACGATGCGGGGCTGGACCCCTTTGTGATCGACGCCCTGCTGGCGCCCGACACGCGGCCGCGCATGGTGCTGCACGGGCAGGGTTTAATCGTCAATTTGCGCGGCGTGAACTTCAATCCGGGTGCCGATCCGGAGGACATGGTGTCGCTGCGCATATGGATCGAGAGGCGGCGAATTATTACGACGCGGTCACGGCGCTCTCTGGCGACGCACGATGTTCAAGAGCGGCTGGCGCGGGGTGCTGGCCCCAAAGACGAGATCGATTGCTTGTTCGAGCTTGGGCAAGCGCTGCATCTGCGCGTCGGCCACGTGATCGACGAATTGTCGGACGTGGTCGATGGATTGGAAGAACAGGTGGTGTCAGGCGAAATTGCGAAAGTGCGCGATGCGCTGGCGCAGGCACGCAAGCGGGCGATCGCGCTGCGTCGGCATCTGGCTCCGCAGCGGGAAGCGTTCACACGGCTGCAGACGGAACGGCATGAAATGCTCGACGCCATCGACTCGGCACATTTTCGTGAGTTGGCCGATGAGACGACGCGCTTTGTCGAAGAGCTGGACAGCGTACGTGAACGGGCAAGCGTGGTGCAGGACGAGGTGCTCAACCGGTTGACCGAGCGGCAGAACCGGAACTCATACGTGTTGACGATTGTGG
>VFKO01000510.1 GCA_009885515.1 Rhodobiaceae bacterium
CCCGCATAGCGCAGCTCCGAACTCAAATCCGAAATGAGCCCCGTACCATCCCCCAGGGAAACGAAGACGCGGCCATCGCTCTGTTCAAAGCTGCGCACGTCCATATACTTCGCCAACTCTGCAATTGCGTTGTCACGCTGATCGACAAGGCCTGACTGGTTGTCGTTGCGCGCGACGGCGGTCTTGATGTTGGTGTTGAGGTCGTAAATCTGGGCGATCAGCACATTCACATTGCGGATGTCGGAACTGATCTGAGTATTGGCGTCTTGGCGCAGCAGCTGAACCTGAGAGGCCATGCTCGAGATTGCAGTCAAGGCCGAAGAAACGGACGACAGCGCCGAATTCCGCCGCGCCGCAGACGCCGGGTCCACGCTCAGTTGCTGCAACGCGGTCATCGCACTTGAAAGGCGCGCATCGAGTGACGATCCAGCGTCCAACGACCCCACCAAATCCTGCACACGGGAAAAATATGACGTCAGCGTTTCCATGCGCCCCACAGCACTGGTCGCATCGACGGTCTCGCGCGCCAAAAACTCATCGGCAATGCGCCTTATGTCATCAATCGACACGCCAGTCAGACTATCACCCGTCAACCGCGGTCCGAAATCGACAACCCGGCGGTGATAGCCCTGGGTATTGATGTTGGCAATGTTGTTCGACGTTGTGCGCAAAGCCGTTTGATTGGCCTGCAAGGCGCTGGTGGCTGTGTTCAGTATTGAACCCAACGACATATTTGCATTGAGTGCCATGAGTTTCTCCCGGCCAACTTTCAATCCGGCAGCTTTTGCCGGGTATGTCCCCGCAAATTCTGCCTGCCTCGTCCAGCACGAAGCACGGAAGCGCTGGGATTACCGCGAGTCCAATCCCGGTAGACCCAGTGCCATGTCAGAGTAAGTGCAACGCTGATGCCAAGCCCTCCAGCACGGAAGAAACGCCTTCATACAGGGTCGAAACTTGCCCTGAAACCTGCAAACTCTGCCGCGTTCGTAAATCGCTTTCTACGCCGGGCGCTGGATTTCCGCGGCGAAACCCGATGGCAAGCGCCTTGCAGTCAAAGCGTTGGGCGCTATGTGCCCGATGGAAGAATGCGCATTCGATGAACCAGATTGCAGCCCAATTCGCGAACACAACGCCGCAAAACATTGCAGGCGCGAACGCATTTGGTTCCATCGCTTCAGATATGAACACGCAATTCGCGAGCATTCTCGCTCAAGAGCAACTTCAACCTGTCGCGCCCGTCAGCCCTGACCCATCAAGTCTGAGCACGCAGTCCCAACTCCTGGCGCTTCTAAATGCCGGCAGCAACAATTCCCCTGCACTTCAAGGGCAGAGCAGTGCCGCCTCGGGCATTCAACAGCCGCAAGGCGCACCAGCCGCACTCGATACGCAAACCGAAGTCCAACCGCCTTCA
>VFKO01000603.1 GCA_009885515.1 Rhodobiaceae bacterium
GCTACTGGATACTCAGGCCATAGTTTTAATGCACGATCGTAGTCGCTGATGGCATTGCGCCAATCGCCGAGATGGAAATACGCATCGCCGCGCGTGTTGTAGCTCGCCGTGACGCCGTTGTGGGGCGAAAGCTTGATCGCTTGGTCGCAGTCCGCGATGGCGTGGTGGTAGTCGCCCTTGCCGATAAAGGAGCGGGCGCGGTCCACGAATGTTTCGGCGCTTTTCGGTTGCAGCTTGATGGCGTGATCGAAGTTTGAAATCGCGGCAGCCCATTGGCCCTTCGCATGACGCGCCTGGCCGCGATAGCTGAAATAAAGAACCTTGCCCGGCCTCAGTCTAATCGCACGGTCGAAGTCGGCGATGGCTTGATCATGTTGGGCCGCAAGATAATAAAGCGTGCCGCGGCTGAAATAAGCCTCGGCGTGGTTGGGCTTCAGCTTGATCGCCTGGCCGTAGTCCGCGATGGCCCGGTCGCGATTGCTCCCGCTGAAGTCATAGGCTTTCGCGCGCTTGAAATAGTCCTCAGCCAAATCGCTGCGAGTCTCGCGCCCGGATTGGATCAATTTCGTGCAACCAGAAATCTGTAGATCTTGGGCATATCCCTCCTCAACGAACGCTTTACCGTCGCACCATGCGCGCGGATCGCCAGGCTTTTGTCCGCCTGCCAGGCGTGCTTTCGCTTCCCGTGCCTCGGTCAGCCCGCCTTCGGCCATGCCAAATCCCGGGTCGAGCTGCAGTGCCTTCGTGTAGTCGGCGATCGCGCGATCGTAGTCACCCTTGCGCGCATGCGCCATTCCGCGAAGGGTGAAGGCGCCAAACGCCTTGGGCTCAAGCCGGATCGTTTGGCCGAAGTCCGCTATCGCTCGATCATAGTCATGCTTGTGGAAGTAAATCTTGGCGCGGCTGAAATAAGCATCCGAGTAGTCCGGATATAGCTCAATTGCCCGATCGCAATCGTGGATAGCCGCTTCAAACTCTTCTTTCTGTTTGTAGAGCCAACAACGGTTCTGGAATGCCTCTGCGCGCGTTTCGTCGGCTTCACGCCCGGACTGTATAACCGCTGTGCAGCCGGCCATTTTTACATCGTCGGTTATTCCGGGGCCACCCTTGCATTGAGCCCACGCCGTCGACGTGTCTGGCGTCGCACACCCCGCCACAGCCAACAATGCCACCGTAACAACGATCCATTCGATATGGTTTGCCATCTGTCCTCACACGTGCGTTCGGAGCCCCCGTTACTTCCGACGGTCCAACTTAGCCCAGTCTCAGCTTTGAGGCCACCTCTTCCTGGTGCCGACTTGGCCAGAGTTGTGGGCATTGTGCACCCGTTGCAGATACTCGCAGGGACCGCGCAGTCGATCGCCGCGAATCCTGAGCGCGCGCGCCGGGCCTGATTTTCGAGGACTGGACGGCGCAATCCTTCAAACTTCAAATTGTTATTACGGGGACTGTTTATATACACACGCTCGCCAGCGGCGGCATGCCGTTGAAGGCTATGCTGGAGTATGTGGTCGTGTAGGCGCCGGTTGAGAGGATCAGGACTTTGTCGCCCGCCTTCAATGCGGTGGGCAGGCGGTAGTCTGACTTTTCGTAGAGA
>VFKO01000240.1 GCA_009885515.1 Rhodobiaceae bacterium
ACGGAACTGGGCCGGATGATGCTGGCGATGATCGACCAGTTCGAAACAGTTCGTCGCCGGTCTTGAACCGCTGGTCCCGGGCAGCTTGCGTGCGCGGGACTATCGAGGAGACCTTCCACACGAACTGGAGGACCTCCATACCTATCAACGCAAATTCCCCCCCGAGCGAAACCTGCACACACACATCCAAGAATCTCTGTTTTCGCCCAGAAATTCGAGTAATGTTGGCTCACAAAATTGGCGGAACAATGGGGGTGTACAGGTGTGCCTGGATTTTGAAGAGACACACCCCTCTGCGATGGCGTGCCGCATGCCAACGATAGGTCTGAACTTCACCGAGTCGTCGAAGAACGGACGCGCTGTGTGGACGGCGTGGTATGCTACAGCCTGCATGGTCGACAGCCACATGCGCTTGCGCGCCACGCGCAGGCGCGCACTCTCCAGCCGGCCGCTGACCTTGCCGGTCACATTGCGGCGGGTGACGCCCGGGTTGCCCATCGAAAGCGCGTTGTGGTGATGAGTGAGTTGAGCGTTTAGCCATGCTGTCGCACGACGAAATCAAAACGCTTGAAGAGCTGAACTTCAATGCCTGGCCAGCCTTGCGGACGGCACAGTATGACGGCTGGATTTTGCGCTGCACCGGCGGGCCGTCGCGGCGGGTGAATTCGGTCAACCCGTTTTGGCCAGGTCAGCTTGAGCTCGCCGGGAAAATTGAGGTCGCGGAAGCAATATATGCCCGGTGGGGACGTAAGGCCGTGTTCCGGTTAACGCCGCTCGCAGATGAAGGCCTTGATGAAACGTTAGCGGCTTGCGGTTATGTGGTGGAAGCGCCGTCGTTGGTGCAGGTGGCGGACGCGGCACCGTATCAGGCATCGCCGAAGATTCTTTTGCAGGACCGCCCGGATGAAGTGTGGTTAGCGGCAGCGCGGGAGCTGCGCGGCTTGTCCGGCGACGATGCGGCACATTTTGATTCGCAACACCGCGCCGTGGGTGTCGAAACGCGGTGGGCACTGTTTGTTGAAGCCGGTCAGGCTGTCGGGGCCGGAGTGGTGGCGGTTGAGCGGCAGTGGGCGGGTTTGCACGGCATCTATGTCGCCCATAAGGCGAGGCGCCGGGGTGTCGCGCGCATGGTAAGCGAGTCCCTGATTGGCGCTGCGCATGGGTTAGGCGCAAGGCGCGTTTGGCTGCAGGTGGAGCAGGGAAACACCGCAGCACGCCCGCTCTATGCGGCGTTAGGGTTTGGGACCGCCTACGCCTATCACTATCGTGTGTGGCCAGGTTGATGGTCAACGGTTTGATTTTGTTGATCAAAGTTCCGCTATCGTCAGAATCGACACATTGACTTTGCGGGCTGGCTAGCCAAGCTTGCGGGCGGAAAAATGGCGCGTGAGGGTTGGCCATTTTCAAGAAGGGATCTGGCGTCCGTTATGGTTCGATTTATTGTGCGCCGCCTTTTGGGTGCCATTCCAACTCTATTGCTGATCATCATCATGGCGTTCTTCCTGATGAGGGCGGCGCCGGGTGGACCGTTTGATCAAGAGCGCAAGCTTCCGCCTGAAATCGAAAGGAATATTCTGGCAGCCTACGACCTGGACAAACCCTTGTTGAGGCAGTTCCTTGACGTCGACACTTTTGTCTGCGGAGCTTTTTTTTCCGGCTCGCATGATGCTGCTGCGGCCAGTGCGCAAGGCCTGACGTTTGACGGCGAAAAATATCTCAACAAAGACAAGAGGCACATCAGGTGTTTGGGCGGCTATCTTGGCAAGCTTTTGTCCGGCGATCTGGGGCCATCTTACAAGTACAAAGACTTCACCGTTGCAGAGTTGATCGCTGACGGGGCGCCAGTGAGTGCCATATTGGGAATTTCCGCGATCCTGCTGGCGTCATTTGTCGGCATGACACTGGGAACGGTTGCCGCGCTCCGGCAAAACAAAGCGACAGACTTTTCCGTTATGACCGTCGCCATGATCGGGATCACGGTGCCAAGCTTTGTCATGGCACCGATCCTGACTTTGATCCTGGGTGTGAACCTGGGCTGGTTGCCGGTCGGCGGTTGGAATGAAGGTGCGATCCAAAACATGATCCTGCCGGTGATCGGCCTGTCGCTGACACAGATTGCGGTCATATCGCGGTTGACGCGCGGCAGCATGATTGAAGTTTTGCGTTCCAACTACGTTCGCACCGCCCGGGCGAAAGGGCTGCCGGAGCGGCTGGTGATCACCCGCCATGCCTTGCGAGCGGCCTTGCTGCCGCTGGTGAGTTATCTGGGGCCGGCAACGGCCGGGATTGTCACCGGATCGCTGGTGATTGAACAGATCTTCAATCTGCCAGGGATCGGGAAATACTTCATCAATGGGGCGCTGCAGCGGGACTATACGCTGGTGATGGGGGTGGTCATTCTTTACGCGTCGCTGGTGATCGCACTCAACCTGGTTGCCGACGTGCTTTACGGATTGCTCGATCCCAAAGTGAGGTACGAGTGATGGTTGCCGCGTCTGCGCATACTGAAATTCAGGGACGCAGCCTTTGGCAGGATGCGCGCCGGCGCCTGTTTGCCAACAAAGCTGCCGTCGCGTCGATGATCGTACTGGCTGGCGTGGCATTCGTTTCAATTGTGATGCCGAATTTCTGGCCGCATCCCTTCGACGAGGCCTATTTTGATCGTATTTCGTGCCCGCCTCCGGACTATCTGGGGCTGGTGTGGCTGTTCGGCAGCCAGAACACCGAGGTTTGCCAGGCGGCCCTGGGTCAGGGCCACTTGTTTGGGACGGATGCCAACGGCCGCGATCTGTTCATCCGTGTGATGATGGGGGGGCGGGTGTCGCTGGCGATCGGGTTTGTGGCGACGTTCGTCGCGTTGGTGATCGGTGTGCTGTACGGCGCGACGGCTGGCTTTATCGGCGGGCGGGTCGACAATCTGATGATGCGGTTCGTCGATATTCTCTATGCCCTGCCCTTCATATTCTTCGTCATTATTCTGGTGGTGGTGTTCGGCAATAATTTCCTGCTGATGTTTGTGGCGATCGGTGCGGTCGAATGGCTGACGATGGCGCGGATCGTGCGCGGGCAAACGTTGTCGCTCAAGGGCAAGGAATTCATTGAGGCTGCGGAAGCTGCCGGGGTCTCCACACGCGACATAATCCGGCGCCACATCTTGCCGAACGTCATTGGTCCGGTGATCGTCTATGTAACACTGACCGTGCCCGCGGTAATTTTGGTTGAAAGCTTTTTGAGCTTTTTGGGATTGGGCGTGCAGGAACCCTTCACCTCATGGGGCGTGCTGATCGCCGACGGCAAGGACCAAATGGAGTCTTATCCGTGGATGCTGATTTTTCCAGCGGTCTTCATGGCGATTACGTTGTTCTGTTTCAACTTCATCGGTGACGGGCTGCGCGACGCGCTCGATCCGAAAGACCGCTGAGGGAAACGCAGACGATGGCCGCCGTACTTAGCGTCAAAGACTTATCGGTCCGGTTTTCGACACCGGAAGGGGCCGTGTCGGCCGTCAGTGGTGTCAGCTTTGATGTCGAACAGGGTGAGTGCGTCGGCATTGTTGGCGAATCCGGCTCGGGCAAAAGCCAGACCTTCATGGCCGTCATGGGACTGCTGGCATCGAACGGGCGCGCTACGGGCAGCGCCAAGTTTCGCGGGGAAGAACTTGTCGGCATGAAGATCGACAAGCTCAACAAGATTCGCGGCTCGAAGATGACGATGATCTTCCAGGATCCGATGACGTCGTTGACACCGCATCTGAAGATCAGCCGCCAGCTCACCGAAGTGCTGGTGCTGCACAAGGGCATGAGCGAACGCGATGCGCGTGTGAAGGCTTTGGAGATTCTGGACCGGGTGAAGATTCCGGACGCCAAGCAAAGGATCGATCAGTATCCACATGAATTTTCCGGCGGTATGCGTCAGCGCGTCATGATTGCGATGGCGCTGATTTGTGAGCCCGAACTGCTGATCGCCGATGAACCCTCGACAGCGCTTGATGTGACCGTGCAGGCGCAAATTCTGGAGCTGATGCAGGAGTTAAGTGCGCAGGGGAATATGTCGATCGTGATGATTACGCATGATCTTGGCGTTGTTGCAGGGCTTTGCAATCGCGTGATGGTTATGTACGCGGGCGAGTTCTGTGAAACCGGGCGGGTCGGCGACATATTCCACGATCCTCAGCACCCTTACGCGCGCGGGCTGGTGAGTTCCATACCGCGGCTTGATCGCGTGGATGAAGTGCGGCTGCAGGCTATTCCAGGGCAACCGCCTAATCTGCAACGCTTGCCGAAGGGCTGCACCTTTCAGGAGCGCTGCGAATTCGTGTTTGACCGCTGCATCGCGGAACGGCCCAAGCTGA
>VFKO01000368.1 GCA_009885515.1 Rhodobiaceae bacterium
ATCTGGTCGAGCGACGGTTGATCGTTTGTATAGGAGTGCACCGTCGTCATGAAACCCTTGTCGATGCCGACCGTGTTGTTCAACACCATCGCCATCGGCGCCAGACAGTTCGTGGTGCACGAGGCGTTTGAAACGACAATGTGATCCTTCGTCAGCTTCCTGTGATTGACGCCGTAAACCACCGTCATTTCGACGCCGTCCGCCGGTGCCGAAATCAGCACACGCTTGGCGCCGGCTGTCAGATGCGCCGACGCCTTGTCCTTGGAAGTAAAGATCCCGGTGCATTCCATTGCGATATCGACGCCCAGCTCGCGATGCGGCAGCTGGCCCGGGTCCTTGATCGCGGTGACTTTGATCTTGTGCCGCCCGGCGACGATGAAATCGCCGTCGACCTTGACCTCCATCGGAAACCGTCCGTGCACGGAATCATAGCGCAACAGATGCGCGTTCGTCTCGACCGGTCCCAAATCGTTGACCGCCAC
The DNA here is from genome assembly GCA_009885515.1 of Rhodobiaceae bacterium. GTDB lineage: Bacteria > Pseudomonadota > Alphaproteobacteria > Micropepsales > Micropepsaceae > SZUA-430. Next base: position 483 of record VFKO01000368.1, read on the forward strand.
GATGTCGATATCCTTGCGTCCCGATTCAATGATCGCGCGCAGCACCAGGCGCCCGATGCGCCCGAACCCGTTGATCGCAACTTTGATTGTCATGAAAACTCCTCAAGGTCTTTACAGGCGCTGCCGTGCCGCGCGGACGATATTGTCCGCCGTAATCCCAAACTGCTTATAGAGCGCCTCATAAGGTCCGCTGGCCCCGAAGCTATTCATGCCGATGAACACACCGTCCCGTCCGATCCAGCGATCCCAAGCCTGGCGCGCCCCGGCCTCAACCGCAATGCGCACCGACTTCGGGTCGATCGTTCGATCCTGATACGACGCACTCTCGGCGGCGAACAAATCCATACAGGGCATCGACACCACGCTGGCGCCAATCCCCTGTGCTTCCAGCTGTTTCTGCGCCTCAAGCGCGATCGACACTTCCGACCCCGACGCGATAATCGTCACGTGATGCTTGGCTGTCGCCGGTGACAGAACATAGGCGCCCTTCGCGCAACGGTTCTCTTCCGAATGCTTCAGCCGCACTTGCGGCAAGTTCTGACGCGACAACGCAATCACACTGGGTGTCTTCGTCGCCCGAAGCGCAAGCTCCCAGCACTCCGCCGTTTCGATCACATCGGCGGGGCGAAACACATTCAGATTCGGAATCGCACGCAAAGACGCCAGATGCTCGACCGGTTGATGGGTCGGTCCATCTTCGCCGAGGCCAATGGAATCGTGTGTCATCACATGGATCACGCGCTGCTGCATCAGTGCCGCCAGCCTGATCGACGGCCTGCAATAATCCGCGAACACCAGAAAAGTTCCCGAATACGGTATAATGCCGCCGTGCAGCGCCATGCCGTTCATCGCCGCCGCCATGCCGTGCTCGCGCACCCCGTAATGCAGGAACCGTCCCCGGAAATCTTCGGCCTCAATGGCCTCCATGCCTTTCGTGCGGGTATTGTTAGAACCCGTCAGGTCCGCAGACCCGCCAATCGTCTCGGGCACATGCGTGTTGATCACCTCAAGCACCATCTCCGAAGCCTTGCGCGAAGCAACCGTCGCTGGTTTGTCGATCAGTGCTTTGCGATACGCATTCAGCGCTGGCCACAGCGCAACATTGATCGCACCTTCCTGCGCCCGTTCGAATGCAGCCTTCACATCGCTATCGGCGGCCGTGAACCGCGTCAGCCAAGCCGTGTGCTCCTCATGATTGCGCTCACCCGCTGCCAGCCATGCGCCGCGAATATTTTCCGGCACCTCAAACACACCATGCGGCCATCCCAGCGCTTTCTTCGCTGCCGCGGCTTCTTCAGCGCCCAGCGGCGAGCCGTGGGAACTTGCCGTGCCCTGCTTCTTCGGCGCGCCGTAACCGATGATGGTGCGGCATGCGATCATCGAAGGCCGCGCCGATGCCTGCGCCGATTCAATCGCTGCAGCAATCGCTTCCGGATCATGCCCGTCAACACGCGACGCTGACCAGCCCGCCGCCTCAAATCGCGCCAGCTGATCGCCCGACTCTGATAATGCCAGCGGACCGTCAATCGAAATGCCATTGTCGTCGAACAGCACGATCAGCTTGGACAACTTCAAATGTCCGGCAAGACTAATCGCTTCGTGGCTGATCCCTTCCATCAGATCGCCATCCGACGCGATCACATAGGTACGGTGATCCACCAGATCATCACCAAACCGCGCCGCCACAATGCGCTCAGCCAGTGCCATGCCAACCGCGTTCCCAAGTCCCTGACCCAGCGGTCCCGTCGTCGTCTCGACACCCGCGCCATGTCCATACTCCGGATGCCCCGCACAAGGCGAACCCAGCTGCCGGAACCGCTTGATGTCCTCCAGCGTGATGTCCTTGTACCCCGTCAGATGCAGCAGCGAGTAAAGCAACATCGACCCATGCCCCGCCGACAGTACAAAGCGGTCGCGATCATGCCAGCGCGGATAGCGCGGATCGAACTTCAGAAATTTCGTGAACAAGACAGTGGCCACATCGGCCATGCCCATCGGCATACCCGGATGCCCACAATTCGCCGCCTCCACCGCATCGATCGCAAGCGCGCGGATAGCGTTGGCCATGTCGCGGTGGGAAACGGCAGAAGCAGTTGAACTGGCCATGGGCGTCCGGTTTATTGGGCCGACGCCGCAGAAATCACCTCGCCCAAACGAGGGGCAAGAACGATCGTCAAGCCTGGGAAATTGCGCGCCGGACTATTGCCCGACCCCCCAACCCCCCGTCAACCCA
>VFKO01000304.1 GCA_009885515.1 Rhodobiaceae bacterium
TCAAGCGTGGGCAGCCAACACGTAGCAGATTGCCATTGACGTCGATCAGCACGAACTCCGGAACGCCCCAGGGTTTCTGCTCAATCGGCATCAACTTTCCAACGCCGGCTATTTCGAACGCCTTATAGGTGCGTTCCAGATCATCAACGCAGATGTAGCAGGTGTGATCACGAATCGTTCCGTCGATGAACGGGGCTTCGAAGAATTGAATCTGAATCCCGTTACGCATCATGAATAAAAAAGTGTCGGGTGGCGCCTGTTCATGGGCGCAGATAAAGCCCAGTTTTTCATAGAATGCGCGGGTCTCGGCGCTATTGCTCATCGGCAGGGTCGGCACCGCAAAATCAGCCATAAAGCTCAGCCCCTTTGTGGCTTCAAGAAACGCCTTACCGTGTTGGGACGGGCTTCTCGCCACGATAGTCGTAAAACCCACGCTTGGTTTTCTGTCCAAGCCACCCCGCCTCGACATATTTCACCATAAGCGGGCATGGCCGGTACTTCGAATCGGCAAGCCCTTCGTAAAGCACCTGCATCACTGAAAGACACGTATCCAGCCCGATGAAATCCGCAAGCTGAAGCGGGCCCATGGGATGATTGGCGCCCAGTCGCATGGCCGTATCGATGGCGTCCACTGTGCCCACGCCTTCATAGAGTGTGTAGACCGCTTCATTGATCATCGGCAGCAGGATCCGGTTCACGATGAACGCAGGAAAGTCCTCGGAATTCGCCGAAATTTTGCCTAAACGCTTCACCAGCGCCTGCACCGTGTGAAAGGTTTCTTCCTCGGTCGCAATCCCGCGAATGAGTTCGACCAGCTGCATCAACGGCACGGGGTTCATAAAATGCAAACCGATGAACCGTTCCGGGCGGTCAGTCACGGACGCAAGTCGCGTAATCGAGATCGACGACGTGTTGCTCGCAATCATCGCGTTCTTCGACAGCTTCGGGCACAAATCGATAAAGATCTGGCGCTTTATTTTCTCGTCTTCCGTGGCAGCTTCAATGGCGAAATCCACTTTAGAGAAATCGTCAAGCGACGAAGCGGCAGTGATGCGCTTCATCGCACTGTCCTTTTCGGCGTCGCTTATTTTCCCGCGGGCGGCCTGCCGGGACAGGTTCATCGAGATGATCTCGAACGCAGCATCGACTTTGTCGCGCTTAACGTCATGCATCATGACATCATATCCTGCCAGCGCACAAACATGAGCAATCCCGTTGCCCATCTGACCTGCGCCAATAATGCCGATTCGTTGAATTTCCATTTCAGTGTCTCAAACCCGTTGACTTGAGCGCTTTGTAAGGGGCGCCATGTTCACGATGATGCAAAATGTTGGTTTCAATAACCTTGCTTCTTCAGTTCTTCGTCAAGTTCCGGCACCGCCTTGAACAGGTCTGCCACCAGCCCGTAATCCGCCACCTGGAAGATCGGCGCTTCTTCGTCTTTGTTGATCGCAACTATGACTTTCGAATCTTTCATGCCCGCCAGATGTTGAATGGCGCCCGAAATGCCAACAGCGATATACAGTTCTGGGGCCACAATCTTGCCGGTTTGCCCAACTTGATAATCGTTTGGCACAAAGCCGGCATCCACCGCCGCGCGGCTTGCACCAACCGCGGCTTTCAACCGGTCGGCAACTTTCTCAAGCAGATGGAAATTCTCGCCTGATTGCATTCCGCGTCCGCCGGAAACGACAACACGTGCACCCGCAAGTTCTGGCCGCTCGGATTTCGACAATTCCTCCCGCACGAATTCGGAGGTGCCGGGGCCTTTTGCAGCGCCAATTGTCTCAATAGCGGCTGTCCCGTTCAGTTCGGCGGCCTTGAAAGCTGTCGGGCGAACCGTGATGACCCTTTTCGTACCGCTAGGCACTTGCACCTGTTGCATCGCATTACCGGCATAAACCGGCCGGGTGAATGTATCGGCGGCATCGACTGAGACTATTTCCGAAATCTGTGCCACGTCCAACGCCGCCGCCACTCGCGGCATGTAGTTTTTTCCACTAGGGGATGCGGGGGTCAGAATCGCATCGTACTTGCCCGAAAGTTCAAGAATCAGCGCCGCCATATTTTCGGCCAGTTGATGCGCATACTGCGGATCGTCGGCAAGCAAAACCTTGGACGCGCCCGCAATCTTCGCCGCCGAATCAGCGACACTGCGCACAGAATGGCCAGCCACCAGAATATCGACGGGGCCGCCTAGTGCGATCGCGGCAGTCATGGCTTTGGAAGTTGAATCTTTGAGCGATTTGTTGTCATGCTCGGCAATCAGAAGAACGGCCATCTCAGATAACCCCCGCTTCGTTCTTCAATTTTTCGACCAGTTCCTGCACCGACTTCACCTTCGTGCCGCCTTTACGTTTCGCCGGTTCGCTGACTTTGAGAACTTTCAGGCGTGGCGCCGCATCGACGCCGAAATCGGCCGGTGTCTTTTCGTCAATAGACTTCTTCTTCGCCTTCATTATGTTCGGCAGCGATGCATAGCGCGGCTCATTCAAGCGCAAATCCGTTGTGACGATGGCGGGCAGAGTAAGGCGCACGGTTTGCAACCCACCATCCACTTCGCGCGTGACCTCGGCCTTATCGCCTTCTACCACCACTTTCGAAGCGAACGTTCCTTGCGGCCATCCCAACAACTGCGCCAGCATTTGACCGGTTTGATTGCAGTCGTCGTCAATCGCCTGTTTACCGAGAATGACAAGTTGCGGACCCTCGGCTTTGGCAATGGCTGAAAGTATCTTCGCGACCGTTAAAGGCTCGACATCCTGACTGCCTGTATTGACAAGAATGCCGCGATCGGCGCCCATGGCAAGCGCAGTACGGATCGTCTCTTGGGTTTCTTTTGGCCCTACCGACACGGCAACGATCTCCGTGACAACACCTTTTTCCTTGAGCCGAATGGCTTCCTCGACTCCGATCTCATCGAAGGGATTCATCGACATTTTTACATTGGCGAGATCGACACCCGTTTGGTCCGCCTTGACGCGGATTTTCACGTTGTAATCGACGACGCGCTTGATCGCTACAAGCACCTTCATCCGGCTAATATCTCCGCTGGGGCCGCGGCCCCAAACAAACTGGAAAATCAAACCTGGTAGACCAAAATCGGCCAAATCAAGCCGCTAGCGCCCCGAGAATCTTCTGCAATTGTGCGCTGCACAAAATACGTGCAAGTGCGAAGGGTGTCAACGAATCGTAAGAAAACCTGCCAGGACCTGACGAATTCGGCAGGGATCATATGGGTGGCCTAGTTTTACGGCGCACCTCCAAAGGCGGATTGGCCACTTCTTTTGAAAACAAAGACCAGTACCACCCCCGCAAGGAAGCCCCCAATATGTGCCCACCAGGCAGTGTCGCTGTTATCTTGCACCCAAACCGAAAAAATTTGGAAAGCAAACCACGCGCCGATCATCAGATAAGCGGGAACCTTGAGCGGAATTCGCCCAAAGGCCAGCGTCCACATTTTGACCCGTGGATAAAGGATGACGTAAGCCGCGACCACGCCACCGATCGAACCAGACGCGCCGATAAGCGGACCTTCCGACCCAGGGTTCGCATAGCTGTGCGCCAATCCGGCGATAACACCGCATATCAAATAGAACAGTAGAAACCGGAAGAAGCCCATTGCGTCTTCGACGTTGTCGCCGAAAACCCAAAGAAACAGCATGTTCCCTGCAAGGTGCCACCAATCGCCATGCA
>VFKO01000185.1 GCA_009885515.1 Rhodobiaceae bacterium
CCTCCCCAACCGCGGCCCGCTCACGCCTTTCCGCCGCCTCGGCCAGCGCGCGATGTATAAGCGCTATTATTGGAAAGACGAGCGGCAGGACTCGCTGCGTTACTGCAAGCGCCTCAATATTAGGTTTCGCAGCAACGTTGGGCGGACAAGGATCAAGACAAAGCCAGTCAATGCCAGCAAGCCGCCAAAGACCCCCGCAGCGACACCAAAAAGTATTAGGACCTTCATTGAGTCGGCGAACTGGAGTGCCGATCGCAGAAACGCCTTGATCGTTTCCTTTATCCCGGGAAAGGTTGTGGGCGGGGCCTTGCCATCCACTGTCCCGTCCCCCTTGAGCGGTAGAGTACGTCCGCTGAGTTGGTTTTTGCCCAATACTGCCGGGGTGGCGGTCACATTGTTGACAAACATTGTGTCGTATTCGCCGAGGTTTTCAAATGAATTGTTTTCGATGCGCAGAAACTTGGTGGGGTTGGCAACACCTTCCGCACCGATCATGATCGCCGCCGAACGATTTTCCGCTTTCGGGCCTTTGCTCATCTTGTTGCCAGCGATGAGGACAGAGCCTCCGTTGGAAATGTCGATCAGATAACTCGCGGTGCCATCGGCTCCGTCGGTAATTGTGCTGTTGATGATTTCTGTCTGAGTTGCTCTGGACTTGATATGGTGTCCCTGCCGCGTGCCAATGAACTTTGAAGTCTCAATGCGCAGGAGTTTCGCGCTATTGATGTAGATCCCGTGCGCGCAATTTGGATTGCAGACACCATTACGGGTAAACTCGCTGTTTCTGATCGTTATTGTCGATGTCGGATTGTTGATGGACAATATGCCATTCTGGTTATCGAGAAATCGCACTTTTTCGATTGAAAGGTTGATGCCTTCGGCACGGATGCCTGCGCCATTGCCATCGGGAACTCTGGAACGCTGCAGGGTTAGGTTTCGAATGGTTATGTCATTGCCCGGGATGACCAGAATTGCCTTGCCTTGACAGGATCTGTCGGTCAGCACCACGCCATCCGCCGCTCCGGTAATTTTCAGGTTGTTCTGACGAATGATCGCGCATTCATAGTACTCGCCGGGCGCTATCAGAATCTCATCTCCGTCCTGAGCAATCTTTACGGCTTCAGCGAATGACAGATAGGCCTTGTCAGCTCCCACTTCCAATGTGCCGGCGCTGGCTGGGCTGGTTGCCATCAACATTGTCGCGAACAACGATTGAGCGATCAGCGATCTGCGAAATTGAGCGATCAGCGATTTGCGAAAAGGCATTTCATTCAGACTTTCGATGAGTGTTCAGGACGTTGTCAATTAGCATGGTGGACGGCGATATTCTCTATGTAGTCTACACCGGGCGGAAAGATGTCATCAGAATAATATCAGCCCGAAGGGCGGCGAAACATGAGCAGAAAACCTGGTTCCA
>VFKO01000058.1 GCA_009885515.1 Rhodobiaceae bacterium
GCGATGCCAGCATTGTCGTGGTTTGGTTTATCTCAGCCGATCAGCAACGAGTACAAGGTTGTATTGTGCTGGGGCAGCTTGCGCGGCGCCGTGACAGTTGCACTGGCGCTTTTGGCGGCATCGGAAATTGCGAAAGCCGCCGAAGGTGGCGAATCGTCGCCTGAGTCGCGGTTTATTTTCGTGATCGCGATGGGTTACGTGTTCGTCACGCTATTTTTTGCGGCTCCGACTTTGCGACCGCTCATGAATTTCCTGAAGCTCGGCAAATTGACGCCGGAAGAGAGGCTGGTACGTGATCGTGTGATGGCGCTGTCTCGGAGCCGGGTTCGCGTGGGCCTGGTGCGCGTGGCAGAGACATTGGGGATGCGCGATGCGCTGGCGCCGCAGCATCCGGTGCACGAACAAGCGGCACCAGGGACGGGCTTGCTCAGTCGCGATGACTTGGTACGCGCCGGCTTGATCGTGGTCGCCAATCGCGAGACCGAGCTTGGGCTTGAGTACTTGAAGCGCGGCCTTGTCGGGCGGACTGTGGCTGAACGGTTGCGTTCAGACTCCAGCCGCGTGCTTGACGGGGTCAGGCAGTCCGGAAATGTGGGGTATCTAAGTGCTGCTCTCTCGAGCCAGAAATTCGGTTGGAAATTCCGCGGATCACTGTGGCTGCAACGGCGGCTGGGCGTGAACTGGCCACTGGCGGAGGAAGTCGCGAACCGGTTTGAGCTTTTTCTGGTCAAGCAGTTGATGCTGCGTGAGTTGACTTCGTTCTGTGATACGCAGGTCGCCGAACTGATCGGCAATCATGCCGCAATTACCGTCAAGGAAGCCATCGAAGGGCGCACGCAAGCGATTAGCAGTGCCATCGAAACGCTGGACCTTCAGTATCCGGATTTCACCAAGGCAATGCGGTCGCGATATTTGGATCGTCTATCGATCGGGCTGGAAGAGGCGGAGTATCGCGGGCAGTTGGAACAGTCGTTGATCTCTGATGAAGTGTTTGAAAGCCTTGAGGAAGACCGGCATGAACGCCGCAAGGCGGCGGCCTTGCGTCCGCCATTGGATCTGGGACTGCGGTTGACCGAGATGCTGAGCAAGGTTCCGATCTTTGCAATCTTGAAAGCGGAGCAGATTGTACAGCTGGCTGGCACGTTGACGCCGGAACTGTTTCCGCCGGGAGAGCGTCTCATTGCGGCTGGAGAGCAAGGCGACCATATGTTCTTTATTGCATCCGGCGCTGTCGATGTGCTTTTGAGCACCGGATCTGTCCGGCTGCGAGCAGGCGATTTCGTTGGAGAGATGGCACTGCTGAGGGATCAGCCTCGTAATGCCGATGTTATTTCAGCCGGATACACCAATGTGCTGGTGTTGAAGCGCCGGGACCTAGATGCGCTTTTGAAAGCGCATCCGGGTTTGCGCGAAACGATCGAGGAGATTGCAAAGCGCCGGGAAGTCGAAAACAAGAGGTCGGCAAAGGTCAGTGGACGCTGATTGTACTACGTCCCCGTTGCCCTGCCGGTCCAATTGCCAAGCAGTTCGCCGGCGCATTGCATGGTTGAACGGTCAGCTATGTCGCGTCTTGCGTCAATTTCCAAATCGCCAAAGACCTGGTCGACGATGACTCCGACGCCGCCCGCTTTTTCGGCGCGCGATGCGATTTCGGCTGCCAAAGCGCGGCACGGGTCGATTTGTCCGTAGAGCAAATAAAGTGGCCCAAGAAGCGCTACTTGCGCCAAGACGAACAGAAAAGCTATCGAGCGCATTTCATTAAGTCCCTTTGAAAACTTTAGTTTTATCGCCCGCCGACGTCGCGATCCGAGCTTGTGTTGTCGCCACGGCCACCGGGTGAGCACGAACCATAGCCGCTGCGCCAGCCGGCTTTGTAGGCGTCGCTGTCTTCCCAGAGCCTGTCGTCACGCACCGGCTTCATTTGGGGAACCCCAGGTGTGCGTGATGTTCCCGTGGAACAGCCGTCGCCAAAGCCCGCGTCATATAGCGGGTCCTCGGCATATTTTGAGGTGCCGCATCCGACAAGTGACAACGCGGTCAGTGACACGGCCACAATCAGTTTTACTTGCATTTTACCGGCTCCGTTCGACGTCTCTGAAGGAAGGATTAACGCCGGTATCCCAGGCAGGGTCAAGCTGCAGCGCGAAACGCCAAGGTGAAATTAAGGGTTATGCAGTTAATGTGGGTGCCCGTAATGCAGGCGTTGAAACTATTTCCGGAATAAATCGTGAGCTCGAACCTGCTTGACTTAAAATCTCTGGCTGAAAACCGGGCGAGTTTTGCGCGAAACGCATTGTTCGACCGGGTAGCTGGGATGTTGTTCGAAAGCGAAGGTGAGCTGTCGCCAGAGGTGCGTACGCTCATCGACCAAATACTCACAGGCCTCATTCATCAAGTTGAAGCCGACGTTCGCAAAAGGGTGGCGGGGCGCTTGGCCAATCTTGAAAGCGCACCTCGCGAGTTGGTCAAGTTATTGGCTAGCGATGAGTTTGAGATTGCAGCTCCCATTCTCTATCACTCGCCCGTTCTGACAACGGAAGATTTGATCGCTATCGTCAATGCAAAATCGCCAGAGCATCGCGAAGCGATCGCCAAGCGCGCCAACGTGCCGGCCGACGTGGTGAACGCCCTTGTGGCCATTAAAGAGCCGCGAGTGATTGAGACGCTCCTGGCCAATTCAGGCGCCGTCATTCCGCGCGCGGTTTTTCACGATCTGGTTGCTTTGGCCGAGCGCACCAACAGCTTGTGCCGGCCACTCACCGAGCGGCGGGACATGCCGAAAGACTTGGCGCACCAAATGTTTTGGTTTGTCTCGTCGGCGCTGCGCCAAGTCATCGTGCAGCGCTTTTCGATTGACGCCAAGGAGCTCGATGGCGTTTTAGCCGAAGTGCTGGCTGAGAAGGGTTTGACGGCGAGGCCTGGCAACGGCAAGGGTTTTCACTGGAATGCGGGCGAAGTGAATGCGCTCGTTGGAAAAGCAAAGGCTCGAGACGTTCCGGGATTTACGAAAGCGCTGGCCGTCGTCACCGGTGTCGATACGGCTACGGCCGCAAAAATCGTTTCCGATATGGGGGGCGAACCGCTAGCCGTCGCATGTAAATCGGTTGGCGCCGATAAATCGCAATTCACGACCATATTTTTGCAGCTTGATTTCGATCGCTTTGGAAAGCCCCGGCCGTTGTCATTCCTTGAGGGGGTGGTCAGGATATATGATGCCATACCGCAAGCCAAGGCGCGGGCGATGGTGCAGCTTTGGGGCCTGCAAGGCGCTGCCAAGGCAGTGTGAGCCGCGCAAATCGCGCCTGAGACAATTGGGCCCGCTTTACTTCATGCATTTAAGGCGTTAGAGGAACACCGCAACTCGCTTCCCGAGTTACCCAAGACAAGAAAGGGAACGGCTTGCAGCTCCAAGAAGCTTTGACCTTTGATGACGTCCTGCTTGTGCCGGGCGCTTCAGATGTGTTGCCTGGTCAGGCAGACACACGCACCAAACTCACCAAGTCCATTGAACTGGCAGTGCCTCTGCTGTCGGCGGCGATGGACACCGTAACCGAGGCTAAGCTTGCCATCGCCATGGCGCAAGCGGGCGGCATGGGTGTCATTCACCGCAACATGACGCCCAACGAACAGGCGTCGCACGTACGCCAAGTCAAGAAATTCGAGAGCGGCATTGTCTTTAATCCGATTTCGATCGCACCTGATGCGACGTTGGCGGAAGCACGGGCACTGCGCGAGGCGCATCGCATTTCTGGTATTCCGGTGATTGAACCGAAGACCGGAAAGCTTGCAGGGATCTTGACCAACCGGGATGTGCGCTTTGCAACCGATTTGCGTCAGCCTGTTTCCCAGTTGATGACCAAGGAAAAACTGATCACGGTGCGCCAGAATATCGGCATGGATGAGGCCAAGCGCCTGCTGCATCAGCATCGCATCGAAAAATTGCTGGTGGTTGACAATCAGTATCGTTGCATCGGCTTGATCACGGTCAAGGATATTGAAAAGGCGGAGTCGCATCCCAATGCGGCCAAGGATGCGCAAGGCCGTCTGCGTGTTGGTGCCGCGACGACGGTTGGCAATGATGGCTTGTCACGTACCGAGGTTTTGATTGCGGCAGGCGTGGATGTCGTCGTCGTTGATACGGCGCACGGACATTCAGCACGGGTCATTGAGGCGGTCGAACGTATTAAACGGATGTCGAACGAGACGCAGGTCATTGCCGGTAATGTTGCGACTGCAGATGCCGCCAAGGCACTTATTGACGTTGGGGCGGATGCAGTCAAAGTAGGAATTGGGCCCGGTTCGATCTGTACGACCCGTATGGTCGCGGGCGTTGGCGTGCCGCAATTTACCGCCATCGTCAATGTGGTGTCGGCCGCGAAGCCTTTGGGTATCCCGGTGATCGCCGACGGCGGGATCAAATATTCCGGAGATTTTGCCAAAGCCATTGCCGCGGGTGCCAGTTGCGCGATGCTTGGGTCACTTTTTGCGGGTACCGACGAAAGCCCTGGTGAGGTGTTTTTGTACCAGGGGCGGAGCTACAAATCCTACCGCGGCATGGGATCGTTGGGCTCAATGGCGCGCGGGTCGGCCGACCGGTATTTCCAGGCGGAAGTCAGTGATACGTTGAAGCTTGTGCCAGAAGGCGTCGAAGGTCAGGTGCCTTACAAAGGGCCAATATTCAGCGTCGTGCATCAGCTGGTGGGGGGCTTGCGGGCATCGATGGGCTATACGGGCAGCAAGAATATAACGGATTTTCAAGCCAAAGCCCAGTTCGTGCGCATTTCATCGGCGGGCTTGCGGGAAAGCCATCCCCATTCAATTCTGGTGACGCGCGAGTCTCCCAACTATCCGATGTCGGGATGACGCCTGGCGCACGTTTGGCCGCCGCTGGCGAAATTCTTTCCGAGATTATTGTGCGTAAGGCAGCGGCGGATCGTACGATCTCTGCTTGGGGAAAGGCCCACCGGTTTGCAGGTTCGAAGGACCGCGCGGCCATTGGCGAGCGGGTCTTTGCGGTGCTGCGGCGCTATAACGAATGCGCCTTCGCCATGGGCAGCGACGCACCGCGTGCTCTAGTTCTCGGCTCATTGAAAATTCTCGACGGATTGGACGCGGAGCGCATTGATGCTCTGTGTACGGATGGTTCGCATGCTTTGGGTGGTTTGAGCGCAAGCGAGCGTGAGTATATGAATAGTGCGCCGGTGCCGGATCAGTCGTGGATTACGCTTAATTATCCTGAATGGCTTCATGAAGCGTTGGTGTCGGCATTTGGAGACGGCCTGTCGCGGGAGATGGGGGCTTTGTGTCAAAGGGCGCCGTTGGATCTGCGCGTTAATACACTCAAGGCGCAGCGCGAAGATGTTGTGTCGGAACTTCAGGCGTTGGGTTTGCATCCGGCACTGTGCAAGCAGGCGGCGGCCGGGATTAGGCTTTCCGCCGGCAGCGACGTGAAAGTTACCCAACTGCCGTGCTATCTTGAAGGCCGGGTCGATGTGCAAGACGAGAGTTCACAAATCGCGGTGCACCTGGCGGCGGCACGTGAAGGTGATGTGGTCGTGGATCTTGCTGCCGGTGGTGGAGGCAAAGCGCTTGCGTTAGCGGCTGCGATGCAAAACATGGGGCAGATCATTGCCTGTGATGTCAGTCATGAACGGTTGCAACGCATGATGCCGCGGATCGAACGTGCGGGTGCAACTATCATCGACATTGCCGGAGATCCCTATTCCGATAGCGTCAAACTACGCGTGGGTGATGGAGCGGATCTTGTGTTTATCGATGCGCCATGTTCGGGAAGCGGAACGTGGCGGCGCAATCCGGAATCGAAATGGACCCTGGATGCAGAGCGGCTGGGTGCGTATCGTGCGGCGCAAGCGCAACTCCTGGAGCGGGCGGCGGCGCTTACGGGGCCTCGCGGCCGCATTGTCTATGCGGTGTGTTCCGTGCTTCCGGCGGAAGGGCCGGTGCAGGTCGAGAGTTTTTGCAGTCGCTTTGCGTCGTGGAGCGCCGGAATGGCGCTAACGTTGACGCCCGCCCGTTCAGATACGGATGGGTTTTTCGTCGCAGAGTTGAAGCAAGGCGAAGCTTGATCCTTGCTCGCGCGGCGATGGTGGTTATAGTCGGCGTATCATGACCAGACGTCAACGCCGGTTCATATTTTTGCTCGGGTCCTTGAGTGCCGCGACTCTGGCGACGGTCTTGATTGTTTTTGCGTTAGGCGACGCCACTTTATACTTCTACAGCCCAAGCGATGCGAAGGCGCGGCGGGTGCCTGCCGGGCAAGCCATTAACCTGGGCGGCCTGGTCACTTTAGGCAGCGTCAAACGTTCGAACGGGGTCGACGTCCATTTCAGAATTACGGATGGCGTTGCCGAAGTTTCGGTGACGTACTCCAAAGACTTGCCCGACCTGTTCCGGGAAGGGCAGGGCGTTGTTGTGACGGGCGCTTTCCGGGTTGACGGGGAGTTTGAGGCCTCCAACGTGCTGGCCAAGCACGATGAGAATTACATGCCACCTGAGGTTGCGCGCGCGTTGAAAGCCAAAGGCGTGTGGAAACAGGAAGAGCGCAAACCCTGATTGGCTGAAATGTTTCCGTGTTTATTTGTTTCTAACGTAAAATTCATGCCCCGGACAGATTTTAGTCATAATAGTGGGTTTATGTTTTGGCGCAATATTGATCGTCATCCGTGCTCGGCCGGATTGTTGATCGCTTTCGATGGAGAAAAATCTATGTCTGATAGTTCACCTGCTGCTCTAGTTGTCTCCCCCGCGAAGTTTACGCGTAAAAGCGTGATGATCGCGAGCGCTGCGGCGTTTTCTGTGGCAGCGATTGGTGGTGCGGTTTTTGGGTTCTCCTGGAGTGGCGGCGGCGTGCAGGCCGTTGCTGAGCCGCCAGCGGCAATTGCTTCAGTTGCAGCGCCCGCGCCGACGATGCTGGGTGGTTCCAGTCTTCCGGGAAATTTCGCCGATATCGTCGAGCGGGTATCGCCAGCGGTTGTGAGTATCAAAGCTAAAGTTTCGGGACCGCAGGTGTCTGAGCTGAAGGGCGACGAACTGGAAAATATTCCACCGGCGCTGCGAGAGTTGTTTGAAAAGTATCGCCGTGCTCCTGATCGCGCCAAGCCGCGTGGGGGGGAAGTGCAGGGGTCGGGATTTGTGGTCGATTCCACCGGTTATATGGTCACGAACAATCACGTTATTGCCGACGCTACGGACATTGAAGTCAATTTTGTCGATGGAACCAAGTTCAAAGCAAAGCTCATCGGGCGTGATCCGCTCACAGATATTGCGGTTCTGAAAATTCAAGGTGGGTCGAAATTCCCATTTGTGAGCTTCGGCGACGACAGGAGCGTGCGGGTTGGCGATTGGGTGCTGGCGGTTGGCAATCCGTTTGGACTGGGCGGTACGGTTACAGCCGGAATAATTTCGGCGCGGGGCCGCGATGAAGTCGGCGGTGCGCTGTTTACAGATTTTTTGCAAATCGATGCGTCGATCAATCGTGGAAATTCCGGTGGCCCAACGTTTGACCTTTCCGGGCGCGTGATTGGAATGAACACTGCAATTTTTTCGCCGTCGGGTGGAAGTGTCGGCATCGGATTTGCCATTCCATCGACAACGGTACAGCGCGTTGTTGCGGAGTTAAAAGATGCAGGTTCGGTGACCCGTGGCTGGCTGGGCGTGAAAATCCAGAGTCTGGACGACGATTATGCGCAGAGCATGGGGCTGGCAAACACCAACGGGGCGCTTGTCAATGAGGTCGTCGATGCCAGTCCGGCGGCAAAGGCTGGATTCAAGCATGGCGATGTTGTGCTCAAGATGGATGGGCAGTCCGTCAAGGACAATCGTGATCTGTCGCGCCGAGTTGCGGCCCTGCAGGTCGGACAGCATTCCAAGTTCACCGTCTGGCGGGACAACCGGGAGAGCACGATCTCGGTGACGATTGCCAAGCGGCCGGACGAAGAAGCATTTGTAGCCAGCAATGATCGCAACAACGAGCCGGGTTCCAAGCCTGATGGTTTGGCCGAAGCTAAGATCGCTGCATTGGGGATGGATCTGGCAACGATAACGCCGACGATGCGCTCCGATCTGGAATTGAGCAAAGATGCTGCGGGTATGCTGATCACCAATATCGACCCGGACAGCGATGCTGCGGAGCGCGGGCTGCAACCGGGTGACCGGATTGTCAAAGTGGGCGCAAACGAAGTGCGTTCGATTGCTGATGTGAATTCAGCGATTGCATCGGCAAAAGCCCTGAAGCGCCCGTCTGTGTTGCTGTTTGTCGAAAGAGGCAACAATCAGAAAGTTTTCATACCGGTCAAGTTGAAGAAAATCGGCTGATGCGGACTTTTACGAGATCGGGGGGCAGCGCGGCTGCTCCCCCGTCCTTCCCCCCCGGAACCAAGGACGGTTTTGAACATGCGCATACTTGTTGTTGAAGATGATAGAGAGGCCGCAGCGTATCTGACGCGCGGTTTGAAAGAGAGCGGCCACATCGTTGACCACGCTCCCGATGGCCAGGATGGTCTGCATTTGGCGATGGGCGGCAATTACGATGTTGCCGTCGTCGACCGGATGATGCCGCGCATGGATGGCCTTGCGATGGTGCGCCATATGCGGGACGAAGGTAACAAGACGCCGGTGTTGTTCCTGAGCGCGCTGGGCGAGGTTGATGATCGTGTGAAGGGCTTGCGGGCTGGCGGCGATGATTATCTCGCGAAACCCTATGCCTTCGCTGAGCTGCTTGCCCGTGTCGATGCGCTGGCGCGGCGCAACGGGTCAGACGCTGTTGTGACAAAATTGAGCGTGGGCGATCTGGAACTTGATCTGCTGTCGCGGACGGCCACACGAGCGGGTCAGAAAATCGATCTTCAGCCGCGCGAGTTCCTGTTGCTGGAGTATTTGATGCGGCATGCAGGGCAGGTCGTTACACGCACCATGCTATTGGAGAATGTCTGGGAATATCATTTCGATCCGCAAACGAACGTGATCGA